>JBDRII010000103.1:0-4531 GCA_043816085.1 Patescibacteria group bacterium
GGGCATGCTAGATTTAGAAATTTATGGGGATTAGATATTTATATTGATAACCAAGGAAATGAAGATATTGTTGTAAGTGATGGTACTGGTAATTTTGTTTCAGAAAGCGCTACGGCTGGTATAGGATATTTGTGGTATATCGATACAAATAGTGATGAAAATGAAGAAGGATGTAAAGTAACAAAATTAGCTGAGGACGCTAATACTGTTTCTTTAAATTTTCCCAATGGCTTAGCTGTTAAGGGTGACTATGCTTATATAGCTTCCACAGGAATAAGCGTGATCCACAGATTTAATGTTTTAGATCCGCTAGACAATGAAAAGTTTGCCGGTTTTGACAGGTTTGGTAACCAAGGTGGCACTAATCCAATACTTGGCCGACCAAAAGATTTAGTTTTATCAAAAAATAATAAATGGATCTTTTTTTCGGAAAATAATAAAGTGAGAAGAGTGAATGTAAAAAGTAAATTTACCAAGCTAGTAGCTGGTAATGTAATTGATAATTATAATAAAACAGATTATAAATCATATAAAGGAAGCAAAGCCAGATTTTCTGACGTAATTTCTTTGGAAATTTCTCCTAATGGAAAAAAGTTATATATAGTAGATAGATATAATAATCGAATTAGATATATAAAAATTAAAGATAAAACTGTTCATTATTTAACAGGGGCTGGAAATGTTTCGGTTTTATCTGATTATAATAATGGATATCAGGAAGGCAAAAAATGTCCCGATGAAATTGATGAAGGAAAATCAGGTTGTGCTTATTTTTCTCGGCCAGCTGGAATTGCTATTTCTCCTAATGGAAAATTTTTATATATTGCTGATACTGGCAATAATATAATTAGACGAGTAGTTACCAGAGGGAAAAATAAAGGAAAGACAAAATTTATAGCAGGCGGAATTGATTATGGATTTAAAGATGGGGTGGGCAGCGCTGCTAGATTTAATGTTCCTATGGGATTGGCAATAAGTAAAAAGGGAAGATATTTATATGTGGCTGATAGGGAAAATCATGCAATTAGAAAAATTGATTTAAATAATAATAATGTTGCTACTTTAATAGGCGTAGGAAAACCCGGCTTTGAAGATGGGTCTTTTAACGAAGCTATTTTATCATATCCTCAACAGGTTTATTTAAATAAAGGAATATTATATTTTAGTGAAGTTGGTAGCCAAAAAATAAGATTAGCAGATTTAAAACAAGAAGTTACTAAATTAGTAGCTGGATCAGGTGAAAGAGGATTTAAAAATGGCTCAAAGAAAAATGTTGAGTTTTCTAACCCTAATGGAATGGTTAAAAAAGGAAATTATTTGTATATAGCAGATTCTAATAATGATCTAATTAGAAAAATTAATGTTGCTGGTGAAGCTCCATATACTGAAGCTGCCCCTACTGCTTCTTATTGCCAGCCACGATCTTTAAAATATAGTGACTATCCAAGTGGTTATGCCATGATTGAAATTCACGGATCAAATTTTCGGCATGGAGCCAAAGCTTATTTTGGTGGTTACGCCGTAACAACTTATGTAAATTCTTCAGATAAACTGTCTGTAAATGTACCAATTGGCGTTATGGCTGCTGGATATTATGAAGTTAAAGTAAAAAATACTGATGGCCAATATTATAAGTTATTACGCGGTTTTTCAGCTCAGGAATACTCTGGAAATGTACCAGGAATTGATTATTGGACTGAATAAGTAAAATTTTGTATAATATATAGTATATAAATTATTAAAAACAATCATTATGTGGAGGAAAATTTCTTTTATGGTTTTGGCATTAGCCTTAGCTGTACCGTGTGTTTCTTTTGCCACTTACGGCGATGTATCAACCTTTGCCAGTAAATTATATGCAGGAGACGGCAAAGACAAGACAAAGGCTTATCTAGATTTCCCCCGAGATATTATCTCAAATGGAAAAGGGGGATTTTTTATTGCTGACACAGAAAATAATGTAATTAGAAAGATTAATAAAAAAGGTAAGGTTTCTACTTATGCCGGAACTGGGTCTTATGGTGATACAAATGGCGCCAGAAAAAGTGCAGAGTTTGCTGAGCCAGAAGGTTTAGCTGTAGTATCAAATAAAGACGTTTTTGTAGCAGATACGAAAAATAATAAGATTAAAAGAATTTATAATGGTACAGTTACTACTATTGCGGAGAATTTAAATGCACCAGAAGGTTTAGATGTTTATGGAGATATGGTTTATTTTTTAGATACTGGCAATAATCAAATGAAAAAAGTAAGTAAATCGGGTGGAAGTGTAACTACAGTTACTTCATCACTTAGTGCTCCAAAAAAATTAAAGATAAATAAAAACGGAACTTATGCTTATGTAACAAATTCTGATGGTAATAAAGTAGTAATGGTTAAATTAGATGGCGGACATGTAGCTGCTGTTGCAGGGGACGGAACAGCTGGAAATAGAGGCGGGGCATGTTTAGGTCATGCTAGATTTAGAAATTTATGGGGCATAGATCTTTATGAGGACAGTGAAGGTAACACTGATCTATACGTAGCAGATGGAACAGGTAGCTTTGCTTCTGGTGGGGTAGGAGCTGGTATTGGATATTTATGGCAAATTGATACCAATAGCACAGAAAATGCCGAGGGTTGCCAAGTGAATTTAGTGGCATCTGACGAAAATATGATGTCTTTAAATTTTCCCAATGGCCTTACTATTTATAATGATAATGCTTATATTGCCTCAACCGGAATTGGCGTAATTTATAGATATAATGTTTTGGATCCAACAGACAATGAAGTATGGGCTGGAAACGACCGCTTTGGTAATCGTAATGGATCTAATCCAATATTAGGTCGACCAAAGGATTTGGTTTTGTCTAAAAATAAGAGATGGATATATTTTTCGGAAAACAATAAAGTAAGAAGAATTAAAGTAAAAAGTAAATATACAAAATTAATAGCTGGAAATGTAATTGATAATTACAATAAAACAGATTATAAATCTTATGAAGGTGGAGAGGCCAGATTTTCTGATGTAATTGCAATTGATGTTTCGCCTAACAGCAAGAAATTGTACGTAATTGACAGGTATAATAATAGAATTAGATATATTAACATTAAAAAAAGAAGAGCTTATTATTTAACTGGAGCTGGTAGTGTTTCGGTATTGTCTGATTATGATAATGGATATAATGAAGGCAAAAAATGCCCCAATGAATTTGATGAAGATAAATCTAAGTGCGCATATTTTTCCCGGCCAGGTGGTGCGGCGCTTTCGCCTAATGGAAAATACTTATATGTAGCAGATACTGGAAATAATTTAGTTAGAAGAGTAATAACCAGAGGAAAAAATAAAGGGAAAACTAAATTAATAGCTGGCTCTACTAGTTCTGGTTTTGAAGATGGCTATGGCAGCTCTGCTAAGTTTAAAACTCCTATGGGACTTGCTTTAAATAAAAAAGGAACAAAATTATATGTAGCTGACCGGGACAATCACGCAATTAGAGAAATTGACGTGAAAACTAAAAAAGTGACTACTTTAACAGGAAAAGGCGTGCCTGGTTATGAAGATGGTTCTTTTAATGAGGCTGTTCTTTCTCTACCACAAAAACTTCACTTAAATAAAGGGTTGTTATATTTTAGTGAAGTGGGCAGTCAAAGAATTCGATTAGCCGACCTGAATAATGAGGTTACAAAGTTAGTAGCAGGATCAGGCGAAAGAGGATTTAAAAATGGCACTAAAAAAGTGGCTGAATTTTCTAATCCAAATGGCATGGTAGCTAAAGGTGACTATTTGTATGTAGCAGATTCTAATAATGATCTAATTAGAAAAATTAATGTTGCTGGTGAAGCGCCATATACTGAAGCTGCTCCAACAGTTTCTAGTTGTCAGCCACGATCTTTGAAGTATAGCGACTATCCTAGTGGCTATGCCATGATTGAAATTCGTGGATCTAATTTTAGACACGGAGCTAAAGCTTATTTTGGTGGATATGAGGTAACTGCTTATGTAAATTCTTCAGATAAACTTTCAGTAAATGTACCAATTGGCGTTATGGCAGCTGGATATTATGAAGTTAAAGTAAAAAATACTGATGGGCAATATTATAAATTGCAACGAGGATTTTCAGCTCAAGAATATTCAGGTAATATCCCAGTTATAGATTATTGGACAAATTAATCAACCTCAACCCTCTGACTCCCTTCTCCTCGTCAGGAGAAGGGAGAACGCAAAGTAACAGGGTTCCCCCTCTACCACGAAGTGGAGAGGGGGACAGGGGGAGAGGATAAGATATAAATATATGAAAAAAACAATTGCAGTCTTAATTATTGTAGTAGTTTTATTTTTAATTTGTTTAGGAGCAGGGCTTGGTCTGGGATATTATTATTGGACAAAATCTGATTCTAATAATAATGAAAATGTTAATACTGTGAATGAGAATATAAATGAAAATGAGAATGAAAATATAAATAAAACAGTTGAAGCTTCAGAAGTTCCAGAATCAAATTTTGCTACTTGGAAAGAAGTAGACGTGGATTACACGCCTTCTGTAGAAAG
>JBDRII010000104.1:0-3147 GCA_043816085.1 Patescibacteria group bacterium
TAATAACACCTAATCCCACAAATACTGCCATTAATATGCCAATTATTTTTTTCATATTTTTTTAAAAAAATCCTGAGTGATTCTGAGCGAGCGAAGCGAGTCGAAGAATTGTATCGAAGGATTACGTTAATTATTAAAAAACCCCAATTTAATAATAGATAATTAGGGTGTTTTTATCAGACTGATGACTAAATTGTATATTCATGACAATTACATATTACTATAGTATTCCCTGAAAAGTCAAGAAAAAATTCAGTAAAAATAATCTAAAATAAAAAGTAGAGACGTAGCATGCTACGTCTCTACTTTTTTTCGTATATTTTGAAGTTACGAAATTATCGTTGAACTTCTATTTCAGTAGAATTTTCTTCATCACAAGATCCAATAGTTATGCGACCTTGAGCAGTCTTATTAATGTAATAACGAGTATCATCATCAGTACCATTTTGTGGATCTTCAGGAATAGATGCTAAATATCCGTCTACTAAATCACCAGATAAATCAACATAACAACCTGAAGCAGCAGCAGAATAAACAGCATCGTCTGATCCAGCACAAGTAACAACTACGGTACAATCAGTATCATTACCAACTAAGTCATCATCAGTATCATCAACACCTAAAATCTGAACAGTGCCAGCTACATCATCAATACCGGTTGGTAAAGTACCGTCATTGTCAACTTGGAACTTTAATATTGCGTTTAAGACAGAGTTAACCTCACCCCATCTAGTGCTATCTCTAGAATCAGCAAATCTTGTAGCAGGATCTAATGCTACAAAAACCACTGCTGCTAAAATAGCAATGATGGCGATGACGATAAGAAGTTCCACTAATGTGAAACCCGTTTCGTTTCGAATCATAGTTTTATAGTTAATTATTTATTATTAATATATCTATATGTCAATATCGCTTATATATATTATAGCAAAAAATGAAAAAAAGGGCAATACTACTTCTGCACAATAGATAAAGATATAAGGCCTTTTATGCGATTATAGCTATCTATTTCAAAACTTAGAAAATCAGTGTTTAATTCCTCAATTTTACCTTCTGCCAGCCCTTCATTTATAGCATTTACTGCTTCTTCCTCTGGAATAGCCAAAAGCACTGGTTTAGCCTCTAAATGTATCTCAAATTCAGGAGATTCGGTGTCTGGCGCCACTGTACTAGAAGAAACCGTAATATTATAGTCAATTATCTGAGGTATTATTAACTGATTATCATGATCTTTTTCAATATTATCTATATCACTAAAAATTAACTCATCTATTAAATCTTGTTTACCCTGGTCAATATTCAGCTGGGTCACCCTATTTAGCCGATCATCTGGCTCACCAGTTTTATTACTCATTTCTAAAGTATCAAATATCTTCTCACCATCTACCCCCACTTCAACTAATTCTCCTTTTATCATGCCTTGTTTTTTTGATTCAACCCCAGAAACATCCACAGTTAAAGAATATTCGGAATCTGAAAATGTAGTAGCCACAATTTCTCCTAATTCTTCCGTACCTGTAGATGTAATTTCAAGACTGCCTTCTTTTAAACCATCATCTCGATTCACAAATTCCACAATACTATCTTTATATTTAAATCCTGCAAACAAACCCAAACCAACAATTCCTACAATTAAAACTATTATTTCTATTCTTCTTCTTAAATTAAATTTTTCTCGAGTCGACATTCCACCATTCTCTTCTTTTTCATATTTCTTCAATCTTTTCTCCCTTTCGCGATTTTCCTTCGCGGTCTTCTTCTCTTTCGTGCTTTCGTGATTTATTTTATTTAATATATTTGGTTTAGATATACTAGGTTTTGGTAAACTAAATTTTTTGACCTTCTTTTTAGCTCTAAATTTTCTAGGAATTAAATTAGTATCAGCTTCTTCAAAATTCTTTAAAAGGCCTCTTCTGGCAAGTCCTATTGCTGAATAATAAATTGGGTTATTAATTTCCTTTTCCTTGATGTTTAATTTATCATTTAGTTTTCCAATCTCAATATTCATCCCCAAAGCCTTTTTTAAATAAGGGATCAGCTCTGGCATCATAGCTGTTCCACCAGAACAAACAATATTTTGTATTTTTCCCTCAGATTTAGATTCACAAAATTCAATCACTCTTTTTAGCTCTCTTACTAATTCTTTTAAGCTTGGTTCAATTATGCTAGCAATTTTACTTCCCTTTTTTAAGCCTCCAGTTTTTTTCAATTTCTCTGCCTGAGCCGCAGTTACTTTTAATTTTGTCATTATCTTTTGTGTAAAATCATCACCAGCCACATCCACTACAGACATAAAATTAATACCAAAATTATTAAAAAAACTAATTTTAGTGCTATTAGCCCCTATATCTAATAATAAATTTGATTCTTTTTTATCTTCAGATAAAAGCACTCTGGCCAGCCCATTTGCTTCTAAATCAAATACAACTGGTTTTAAACCGGCATCCACGCAAGCCTTATTTAAACTATCCACAATATTTTTAGATATTGCAGCTACAAAAACATCTTGAATTTCATTTTTTATGGAAATAATTTTATAATCCCAATATATTTCCGAAGCAGTCAAAGGAAAAACACTTTCCAGTTCATTTTCAATCGCTCCTCTGATTTCTTCCCCTCGAAGAGATAGCGGAACTTGAAAAATATGAGTAAATACTCTGGAATCTGGAAGGCCAATAATTACATCCCTTATTTTTATTTTTGATTTAGCTTCAGATAATAATTTTTTAATAGCTGCTTTTAATTTCGTATTGTCTTGAACTTCTCCTCTGCTAATAATTCCTTTTTCTAATAAAATACGACTAAAAGATTTTACTTTAATTTTTTTATCATCACCAGATACTAAAACCGCCTCTATTGAATAGTCAGAAATGTCTAAAGCTAAACTTTTTTTCATATATTTAATCTATTAATTCTTCCCAAGATAGTATATTTAATTCACCGTCAACTTCTACTCTAATTCTTCTAGTATAGCTAGAAGTGTCATCGCTAACCTGGCCAATTGTGGTTATTATAGCATTTCCAGTAAAAGTTGTCGTATCAATTGAACCATCCCCGCCATCCCCGCCATAATCCCAGCCATCTTCACCACCAGTACCACCGCCATAATCAACATTGTTTGTGCTAGTAGACCTGGCACTAATTTTT
>JBDRII010000105.1:0-2821 GCA_043816085.1 Patescibacteria group bacterium
GGAGCAGAAACAAAATCATAGTTTTCTGGTTCCAAAAAGTAACCTTTGCGCCCGTCCGAAGTACCCCACATATCAAAATATAAATCATTCCCATCAATGTGAGTTTGGATAAGCATCCAATTCCCGGTATCGTTTTTAAATTTAAAATCAGGAGATGGATCATAAATAGTAGCGTCTACCCCTGGCTTACCATTATAATTATAATAAGACACCACATAAGAATGGTTTTTCCTTTCAACAATAGGTAATCCAGAGTTTAGAGCCATTCTAAATGAAGTGGTTCCAATCTGACATAGCCCTCCGCCAAATTCCGGAATAGTTTTATTTTCTTTAATCACTAGTTCTGGTAGCCATCCATTTTCACCATCAATTTCCCCCAAAGTTTTAATTAAAGAAAAAGTTTCATCAGGTTCAATTAATAATCCATGTAATATATCTGCTCCCTTACTAATATTAAATCTTCTATTACTTGGGCTGCCAGAAAAATTTGTATAACCAGTGCCCAGCAATTCTTTTATTCCCAGCTCACTTAAATTTTCTGGGTTAACTTTTGGATTAGTAACATCTATTGCTAATTCAGATTTATTAATATTGTTTTTTATAAAATCAGAATTAATTTTAGCGATAGTTTTTTCATGATTTAATTCTTTTCCGTTTTCAGATTCTTGAATCTGAGTTAGGGACGTCTTTTGTGTTTCTTCATCTACAGTAACTTCAAATTTCCCTTCTTTAACTGGGATATCAATTTCCTCACTTATGGTTTCTAAATAAGCGGTCATTTTAATTAAATCAAATTCTACTCCATCAGTTCCAAATTCTAAAAATTGCTTTATTTCGTCCTCACTTATTGTCCATTCTAAATCATCATAGCTTAAAATAAAAGGAGCTCCAGAAATAACTGTTTCTGTTTCAGAAATTAAGTCAGCTGCTTCGGCTTTTTTAATTTCTGGCACATCTGCAACTAGTTTTAAAACAATTTCATTATTCTCCAAATTTAAAATATTATTCTTTAATTCCGAAACTATATTCTCATAATCAAAAACCTCTCCTGGTACTTCGGAAATAATTTCAATATTAGCAGAAGTATCAAAGCTGAGCTTTGCATTAAGGGCTGGATTTTCAAATTCGCTAAACTCATTTTGTAAAATATTAATAATTTCTTCTTCATTCATTTCATAATCAAGAGAGAAACTGTGTCCCATAAACAATGTTTTAACTTGGCTAAATAAATCATTTAAAAAATTTCCAGTTCTAGAAAAATTATAAACAGTATTTGCCATTTCATCACTGTTAATAGAAATTAGATCATAAGAAAGTTCAGGGTTGTCTACAGAAAACACGCTAGGCTCTAAACTAAATGTTTTATCGCCATATTTAAAACTGACAGTATCAGAAGCCAGAGAGTTAGAATATGTTTCCAATAAAGCCCGAACTTCTTCTTCAGTCATTCCGTTAATAGAAGTTTGTTCTATTTTTGCTCTAGGATATATTTTTTCTTGATATGCAAAAGCAAAAGCAAAATATGAAATTACTATAAGACATACTATAATTAAAATAGACCCAAGTATAATTAGGGTCTTATTTTTTTTCTCACACTTAATTTTCTCACTTTTCTTTTCTGTTTGTTTTATTTTTTGTGGTTTCCCCCCATTGTTTTTTCCATTATCAGAAGTTTTCGCGTTCTTCTTTTTATTCGCGTTTCCCGTCTTTCCCTTTTTCGCGTCTTCGTGATTAGCCATTAAGTATATGATTAATAATATCTTTATTAGTGTGTAATCCTAGTTTTAAATTATCGCCTGTTTTATATCCTTCATCATTATTATGGGGAAAGATAATAATATGTCCAGATGAAAGCTCAAGCATGAGTTCATCTTCACGAACCTCCTTTATCTTGGCATCAATAAGATTGGGCATTAGGCTTTAGCTTCAATAACCTTAATTCTGGTATTTCGAGGTCGTTTTGATTTTGGTAAAGCTACTGTTAATATGCCGTTTTCAATATTAGCCTTTACTTGGTCTTGTTTTACATCTACTGGTAAAATAATGGACCGGGAAAATCCGCCCCAAAAACATTCTTGGATAAAATATTGGTCTTCATTAATTTCTTCACAGGCATCTCTTTTCCCTCGAATAGTAAGCATGTCATTATTTAAATGTACTTCAATGTTTTCTGGTTTTATACCAGCAATAGCAGTTTTTATATAAATATTTTTATTATCTTGAAATACATCTACAGCCAGTTGCCCCTCATAAGAATCAGCATCTTCGTCATCAAACCAGTCAGCGTCAGTATTTACTCTTTGACTGGGTGGGGTATCTGAAGTATAAACATTTTGTGAGCTTGGTTTTATTTGTTGTTTTGCCATATAATCCTCCTCATTTAATTGTTCATTAGTAGTTTCCTCATTAGCCTCCTCTTTTAAATCCTGAATCCTTTGTTTAAATATATCGTTTTTGTTCATTATTGTCTCCTCCTTAATTATTATTTTTAATTTTTATTCATTTATAATAGATTTACTATAAAATATTTTTCTTATTTAGGCAAGCTTTTATTTAAAATACTACCAATTGTAAATAAAACTAAAAAAGTGAAAATTGTTCCTATTATTCCCGCAAGAGAAGTAGCAAGGTATTCATTATTAATGGGAAAGGCATAATCAGGCATTATAGTACTAAATGGATAATCTAAAGCAGCTGCAATAAAGCCCTTATCTTCTGCCACTTTTTCTAAGCCGTCAGGCGAGCTAGAAGCAAATAAAGAAATAAATCCTCCGATTATTAAAGCAATTATTCCAAAATATATATATTTTTTATTCATATT
>JBDRII010000106.1:0-3027 GCA_043816085.1 Patescibacteria group bacterium
GCAGCGAAATTTATTAGGAGAAATTATTTCTCGTTTAGAAAAAAAAGGTTTAAAATTAGTAGGCTTAAAAATGATGTCTATTGATGATCTTAAAGTAGAAGAACATTACAAGCATCATTTAGATAAACCATTTTTTGCATCTTTAAAAAAGTTCATGCAATCTTCTCCTGTAGTTTGCATGGTTTTAGAGGGAATAGAAGCAGTTTCAGCAGTTCGTTTAATTGCTGGTGAAACCAAAGGCCGAGCAGCAGATGCTGGCACTATCCGCGGTGATCTTTCTATGAGCATCCAAGCCAACGTAGTTCACGTGTCAGACTCTGAAGAAAACGCCAAATTAGAAATAGACCGTTTTTTCACCAAAGACGAATTATTTGATTATAAAAAACTTGATTTAGAATACGTTTATTACGGCGAAGAGGAATAATTAGTAATAAAAACTGTAGCACGGGGGTTCCATCCCCCGTGCTTTTTTAATTATTCACACCCACTATTGTCAATTTTTTTAAGCACTGTATAATGTTCTAAAATTTGGTCAAATCCAGGCAGTCGCAGTAATTGCGGCCTTCTGGTTGCCAATATATCAAGGAAAGCGAAAATGGTATCAGAGATCGAGGGATTGATGTTCAGTCGGTGGTTGAAGCTGCTGCAAGAGGGAGACGTCAATCGGGTTAAAAGATCAGCACAAGAGCTGTCTCAATCTCAGACCTGGCAAGAGGTCAGAGAAAAATCCACTCGAGTCGCTGAATTCTGCCAGGATGGAGACATCCAAGCAGCTCGGTCTTACCTTTCCTCGATTATCGATCATAAGGGGCAAAGTCGCTAACGCGATCCTTCCTGCCCCGCCTCCCAAAAATAACAAATTTAAGCCCGGAATTTATTCCGGGTTTTATAATAACTTTGACTTTATCTCAAAAATATATAATAATAATTATTAATGACTAAAATCGAAAAACAAAAGTATAAAAGATTAGCAGATTATCTAAAAAAGAATCCCACTCTTATTGATGATGATTATAACAAACCTCGCACCATTGTAATGGTAACGAGTTTTTCTTTAGATCCAGAAGAGCTGCGAAAAGTGTTTGGCATAGAGTTCTACGAAGAACGTCTTTTGTATTTCATTGGTTTATTAAAAAATAGTAACACTAAATTAATATTTGTTAGTTCAGTGGAAATAAATCCAGATATTATTGATTATTATCTAGATATTTATTCTGAAGATAAACAACAAAGACAAGACATGAAAAAACGGTTAATAATGAAAGTAGCAGGTGATTCTGGCTCATATTTGTCATTAACTCAAAAAATATTAAAGAAAAAGAAAATAATAGCTGAAATAAAAAAACAAATTCCAAATAAAAAACAAGCAGTCCTTAGATGCTTTAATTCTACCGAAGACGAAGAAAAATTAGCAGTCCAATTAGGCATTCCCTTATATGCTCCCATGGCCAAATTTGTCCCTTATGGATCTAAATCTGGTTGTCGTAAAGTTTTTATAGACTCTGGGGTAGAAGTTCCCCCAGGACATGAAGATATAAAGAATTTTGATGAGCTCTTAAAAGCAATTTGTCAGATGAAGAAGAAAGACAAAAAGCTTGAAAAAGTTGTTTTAAAATTTAATTATAGTTTTTCTGGCGGCGGCAATGCTATTCTTAATGTTAAAAAATTACCTTCTAAAAAAGAAGATGCTTATAATTATATGTTAAGATACTTGCGTCCCGTAGAAGAAGATTTATCAAATAAAAAGTATTTAGAAAAATATTTTCAACATGGCGGCATTGTTGAAGAATGGATGATGCAGGAAAACACTGGCTCACCTTCAGTTCAGCTGGCCATTAAACCAAATAAAGAAGTAGAGATTACTTCTACCCATGAACAGCTATTAGCTGAAGACCGGCAAACCTTTTTAGGCTGCCGTTATCCAGCCAGAAAAAAATCTTTAATTGCTATCAAAGAATCGTCTCTTAAAATTGGCCGCCACTTGGCTAAAAAGGGGATAATTGGCCGTTTTGCCATTGACTTTATTGTCCAAAAGAAAAAAGACAAATATACAGACCCCCGGGCCATTGAAATTAATCTTAGAAAAGGTGGCACTACTCATCCATATTTCATGACCAAGCTTGTAACAGGAGCCATCCCAGACCAAGATGGTCTGCTAAGAATTGATGGCCGTAAAGTTTTTTATTATGCTTTTGACACAATTAAACATCAAGAATATAAAAATTTAACTCCCAAAACTTTAATTGAAGTAGTCAGGGATTATGGTCTAGAATATGATCCAGAAACTCAAACTGGGGTTATCCTGCATTTATTAGGCGCCCTGCAGCCTTTGGGAAAATTTGGCGCAGTTTGCATTGCCCGTTCACCTAAAGCCGCAGAGCAAATATATTTTTTGCTAGTTCGAATAGTCAAAAAATATTTAGAAGAAAAACAAGGTATTTCTATTAAACAAAAAGACTCTCTGGTAAATAAAGAAAGACTAGTTGCTACGTTTTGTAAAATAGTAAAAATAGATAGCCCTACTGGTGAAGAAAAATTACTTTCTCTAGCTATCAGAGATAAATTTGAATCTTTAAAATATAAAGTTTACCAAGATGAAGCTAACAACTTATTAGTTCAGATTCCAGGTCGAGGCACCACTCCTTTTCTTTTAAGTGCCCACATGGATGTAGTCCGGCCTTGCAATGGCACTCAGCCAGTGGTTCGTGGAAACAAAATAATGAGTGACGGCAAAACTGTGCTGGGCGCTGACGACAAAGCTGCTATCGCCTATATTTTAGAATTAATTTATATTTTACGAGAAAATAAAATTCCCCACAAACCATTAGAGCTATTATTTACTGTTGGCGAAGAAAATTTATTTACTGGAATCCAAGCCTTTGACTGCTCAAAAATAGTTTCTCCCAAAGGTTATATATTAGATGGAGCTGATATCGGAGAAATAGATGTAGCTGCTCCATATATGTGCAAAATGATAGTTAAAATTAAGGGAAGGGCAGCCCATTCTGGCGTTAACCCAGAAGATGG
>JBDRII010000107.1:0-4910 GCA_043816085.1 Patescibacteria group bacterium
AATGTCAATTTTAGATTTTACAGTCTCTATTGCTTGATCAGCTATTAAATTAACAGTGAAGACTAGGCTAATTGTAAATAAAGTTAAAACTAAAATAAATATAGTAATAGCAGATAACCATAGATTCCGGCGAAAATTTTGAGTGGCGAATTTAGTTGTACGAAATAGATTTGTTAACATTATAATATATATTTACCTGATTTTTGATCTGAAATAATCATGCCATTATCTAAAGTAATAACTCTTTTTTTAATGCTGTTTACAATATCATGGTTGTGGGTAACTAAAACAACAGTGGTTCCAAATTGATTAATTTTTAATAATAAATTTACAATATCATAAGCGTTTATTGAATCTAAATTTCCAGTTGGCTCATCAGCTACAATAATTTTAGGGTGATGAATAAGAGACCGGGCAATAACTACTCTTTGCATTTCTCCTCCAGAAAGTTGACCTGGAAATTTGTCAGCTTTATTTTCTAGACCAACAATTTTTAGTACTTGAGGAACAACTTTATTAATTTTATCTTGTTTAAGCCCGCAAACTTCCATGGCAAAGGCAATGTTTTCAAAAACGCTTTTTTTAGGAAGTAATTTAAAATCTTGGAAAACTACACCAATTTGCCTGCGCAAAATAGGAATTTCAGAATTTTTAATACTTGATATGTCCCAACCGCCAACATTGATATTTCCAGAACTAGCTCTTTCTTCAGCAATAATCATTTTGGCAATAGTGGTTTTTCCGGTTCCGCTTTGGCCCACAATAGAAACAAATTCTCCTGGTTTAATATGAAAACTTAAATCCTTAGCTGCTGGAGTATTGTCTTTGTAAAATTTTGATACTTTTTTGAATTTTATCATTTTATATTTCTTCTACTCTTACTTGGATAATGCCTACAGATGGACTAGCAAGTTCGGCAAATTTTTCTTTGGGTAGATCGATGATTAGTCCGGGGGTAAATGGTCCAGTACTGACAATTTCGACGGTTGTTGTTTTTCCATTTTCCAGATTAGTAACTTTTAATGTAGTTCCCATGGGATAATCATTTGAAGCAGCACCATACCAATTGTACCAAGTAGCGCCCCCAGTTTGAAATTCAGTTGACTCAAATACAGCTAATTGGTTTATTCGTTTTCTGCGAAGGTTAATTACAGCTAAATTTTGATCTTCTACAATGTTTGTTCTAACTTTTTTCCATTTAGCATCCTTTTTTTTGTAATAATAAATATTTTTATCAGATGAATCAACGGCATTGTCAAAATATTTAATTGCAATATTTAAGGGGCGATGTTGTTTTCTTTTTTTAACTTCTTTGATTTTATAAATAGAACTAATTTCTTTTTTGTTTTTATTTTTTGTACTAATTTTCTTTTTTGTATAAATTTTAATAGCAGTTTTTTTCTTAAATGTATTTGGCTGAATGCCAATTTTTAGATTGTCGTTATCATAAGAAATAGTATAACCTTTTTCTAGGGTTGACTTGTCTAATCCAACTCTAACTTTATTTTCAGCCAAACAAGGATTTGAAAAAATCAAAAATAAGGCAAAGATTGAAATGGAAAACAGTGAAATTATTTTTTTCATGATAATGTTTTTGTTACTTTAGCTAATAAGTCTTGGGGTAAGGTGTTTGATTTTACAATATAGTCATCGGCTTCTAGTTCTTTGGCTGTTTTTCTGTCACCAGGGCTATCTAGATTGGTTAAAATTAATATTTTTAATTTATTATATTTAGAATCAGCCTTGATAATTTTTAAGAGTTCAAAACCAGTTCTTTTAGAATAATCGATGCTAGATTTTTTTTGAGGTGGAATTATTACATCTAATAATATTAATTCTATTTTTTTATATTTTTCAACTAATATTTTTTCAGCATCTTTTTTATTAGAAGCTATTTCAACATTAAAATGTTTAGAAAAAACAGTTTTATAGAGCAATATTAAACTCTCTTCGTCTTCAACTAAAAGAATTGTTTTGGTATTTGTACTTGACATATCGCATATATTTATACTATTTTTTATAACAATAGTCAAATACGCCCATGTAGCTCACCTGGTAGAGCAATCCTTTCGTAAAGGATAGGTAGCTGGTTCGAGTCCGGCCATGGGCTCAAGTAAGTTTTACTTAGCAACAAATTTAATGATTTTTGTATTTTCTACTTCTTGATCAAGGTATTTATCAAGGTTGTTTGAGATTAAAATATGTCTGGCTTTAGCTTGTTTTTTTCCGTCTTCTCCTTCAGCTTCTTTAAATTCTTCTAGTTTAATTATGTGATATCCAAAGCTAGTTTTTACTAGTTCTGGATAAACTTCTCCTACAGTTGCTTTTTCAAAAACAACAGTATCAAATTCAGCTACCATTACACCTTGTTCAAAGAATCCTAAATCTCCACCTGTGGCAGCTGTTCCGTCTTCTCCAAATTCAGCTGCTAATTCTTCAAAACTGTCGCCAGCTAGTGCTTTGTCTAATACGTCCTGGGCTGATCCTTTTACCATTTCATCTAATTCAGATTCTAATTCAGTAGTTAATTTTTCCCGATAAATCATTTCTTCAATAACATTTGCTTTAAAATCATCTACTGACCAACCATATAATTCATCTAAGGTTTGGCTAATTTCATCTTCTCCACCTTGGGCTTGGGGTAAAATTTCAGTGTTAAATTTTTCATCAATTTCCTCACTAGTTACAGTTATATTTTTTTGTTTAGCTAATTTTAATAATATATTCTTTTTTACTAAACGGTCTAATTCATCTTTTTTAATATCTTCTTCGCTAGGTGCTACTCCTGGCATAGCCATGCCCAATTCTTCTTGTTTTTCGTAAAAATGGTTTAAAGAATCTACATTAGAGACAAATTCAGAATATTTTACCATACCAGAGCCAACCATAGCAGCTGGATATGGAAGTGTGTTATAAACTTTTTGGGTATAGGTGTCATTCCAATTTAGTTTATAGATTCCAATGCCAAACACAACTAATGGCACTATGATTATTAATAAAACAACTATAACAATGATGCTTATCAGCATTTTGTTATTATTTTTTCCTTTTTCTTTTGAAACCTTTTCTTGGTCTTTTTTTTCTTCTTCCATGTTTTTTATATTTACTTAAATTATTAATTAGTTAAAAAATATTTTTTCCATTTAGTTGGGTTAGAAATGTTTTGCTCGGCTTGTTCTTTATTTTCAATTTCAATGATTCCATTTTTGGTTAAATCATTTGGCATCATAACTACTTTTTCGTCAGTTTCTTGCAAACCCAGTCTTTCTTTGGCTTCTTTTTCTAAAAAGCTGGATGAGTTTAGATATTTTATTAGATCTCCCATTTCAGTGTTTTTTGATTCAAGCCCTTGAATTTCAGCTTCTAATAATTTGATTTCACTATTAATTTCTGCCTTTCTAATTAGTTCTTTACCCAGAGAGATAGAAATTAATATTAATATTATTATACCAATTACAATAAAAAATTTTGAATAGTAGAAAGATTTTAAAGAATTTATTTTAACTTTTCTCCCTTTCTTTACTTGAGATTTTGCTTTTTTATTGTATAAACTCATGGAACCCTTTGCTTTTTTTATTTTTATTTGTTATATTATTATAGCTTATAATTGAAATAATATCAAAATTTAATATATTACAATGAACAGAAGGAAAAAACTTAGAATAATCTGGTTGATCTTGGGCACATTAATGATCATAGCTATGTTATTTTTTACCATTATGCCAGCGATGTTTTAAAAGTTCTGCCAATCTAATAAAAATAAAATAACTCCAATAATAGCCATTAGGCCTGAAATTAGCCAGAATCTCATTACAATTTTTGGTTCTGGCCAGCCCGTAGCTTCTAAATGATGGTGAATAGGGGAAGAAATAAATATTTTTTTCTTCCTTATTTTTTTTGATAATATTTGAATAATAACAGATACGGATTCAATTACTAAAATAAAGCCAATAACTGGTAGTAGTAGAGTATAATTTGTAAGCATGGCAATAATTCCTAAAGTAACACCTAGAGCCATGGCTCCGGTATCGCCCATAATAAACCTGGCTGGATAAATATTAAACCAAAGAAAAGCTAATAGGCCGCCGGCTATTACTGCACAAAAAGCGGCTAATTCGAACCGACCCATTAAAAACGAAATTGCGCCATAAGCGCCAAATGAGGAAAGTAATACTCCGCCTGCCAGACCATCTAGCCCATCTGTTTCATTTACAGACCAGGCTGTAGCAGATACAACTAAGAAAAATATGGGTATATACCACCAGCCAACATCAAAATTTCCTAAAAATGGAATATGCATTACATCCCAGTCTAATTTAAAATAAAACCAAAGCGAGGCAAGCATGATAATAGCAGAGTAAATTAATATTCTGTGTCGAAGTCTTAGCCCCCCACCAACTTGATAGATTTTTTTTACGTCAATTAAGTCGTCTATTAATCCTATAATAGCTGTGAATATTAGGACTCCAAGTGGCAATAATGTTTCAGCCCGAGTTAAAAAATTAAATTCAGAGATAACTGGAAGATCTAGAAGATAACCAATATAAAATAATACTATTAATATTAAAGCTGTTCCCCATATTAAAATACCACCCATGGTTGGGGTGCCAGCTTTTTTCTCATGCATTTTGGAATAGATTGGTGTTTTATCCCCAGATCTAATTTGTTTGCCTAATTTATATTTATACAAAAAATGGGTCAATACAGGAGTTAACATACTAGCCACTACAAAGGCGAAAGTGGCTAGGAAAAAGATTTTAATTAATTCAAATTCTATCATTGACTCTTTATTAGAGGTTTAAATAAACTATAAATATTGCCCCGATCCATAAAAATACTTGGCACAAGACACTAGTCAGCATTAAAAAATAGGCAACCATTTTTTCTTTATTATGAATTATTATGGAAAT
>JBDRII010000108.1:0-5800 GCA_043816085.1 Patescibacteria group bacterium
GTCCTGATCGGTACCATCGTACCAGATCTCGGGTGCGCCGGGGTAGGAGGCAGGGTCGAAGTCGTCGCAGTCACCATCGCAGTCGGTCCAGCCGTCGCCGTCGATGTCGTCGCAGTTGACGGTGTCGTCATCGTCGTCGGTGACATCGTCGTCATCGTCGTCGGTGACATCGTCGTCATCGTCGTCGGTGACATCATCGTCGTCGTCGGACACGGTGTCGTCGTCATCGTCGTCTGCCGAGTCGTTGTCGTCGTCATCGTCGTCGGTGACATCGTCGTCGTCGTCCGCGGTCGTGTCGTCATCGTCGGTGCTGATGAGCTTGCAGCCGTCATCAGCCGTGTCGATGTACAGATCGCGGTCGTTGTCGACGCCGTCGTCGCAGTTGTCGTAGTCCAGTCCTTCCGGACCTTCCTCGACGTTGGGGTTGGGCTGCACACACGAAGTGAGCAGCAGGGTAGCGATAGCGGTAACCAGGACCGCCAAGAAGGAAGTGCGCGAAGTCATTTTGACCTCCTTAATGCGCGAAAGCAGCCTGGTCCCCGGTTTCACCGTGGGACGGATCGGCGAAATTGCCGATGTATCCCGTTCTGCATGAAGACCGGGGGCCGCCGTGTTGACTGATCTGAAGTTGGTTTGTGAAATGGAGAATCCAATCAAATAGCCCGAGCCTCCTGGCGAGGGCACATTAGATGCTCAATCCACAAACCAACAACAAAATTTCGTGATCAAATATAAGAACCTTTTCAAAGAGCGATTCCAAGAATTCGTTGGGCTTTGGCCCTAGGTTATAATTTTTTAACCCAGGGCAAATGTGTTTTTAGAAGAGATGTAATAACGTTGGTTACGCCTCTATTTTCCCGAAAACACTTCAAAGCAAACCATTAATTCTCGGAAAGCAGAATAATCAACTCCTACTTGATTGATTCTCCTCTCCGTAAATAAACAGGTCTGGACATTTAATACAATTTTGGGTCAATAAAACAAAGGTTTATTTCTGGCCTTTCTTTTACAACTTTCATTTGTATTTATTGTTAAGTTTTTACATAGACATTATACGCATAAAATTAAATTTTGTCAAGGGTAAAT
This sequence comes from Patescibacteria group bacterium, assembly GCA_043816085.1. Taxonomy (GTDB): domain Bacteria; phylum Patescibacteriota; class Patescibacteriia; order UBA9570; family JAHJKD01; genus JBDRII01. The sequence continues at coordinate 1,087 of JBDRII010000108.1, forward strand.
GTGCATATAATGTTAAAAATATGTGAAAAACTATAAAATTATTAATATTTGGCTAATATTAGGGAAAAATGATAAAAAAATAGAAAACATTGCTTATCTGAAGGCGAAGATCGCGATCTTCGCCTTCAAAATTGCATAACAATTAAAAACCAATTGCCAAATTGTATAATTTTACGTATAATCAAAGCGTATGAATATAAAACACGCTTCAATTAAAACTCCTCTTTTAGTTATAGGATTTATCCTTTTTAGCTTTATTATCTATATGTTTGGCATAATAATGGGTTTTAATGCTGGAAAACAAATAAAAGTAGATGATTATCTAACAACTGTGAAGGATGTAACACCTGTTTCAGAGCTTTGCCAATCTTTATTACCAGAAGAGCAAGAAGAAATTTATTCTTATTCTGGAAAAATTATTGAATTAAATGATAATAGCGTAACAATAGAAGTGCAGGTTATTGAGAGTATGAATTTAATTAAGAAAGACGTGATAATAAATATTGATAATAATACAAAAATAAATAAAATAGACATATCTACGCCACCTATGCCAGATGAAGACATTCTTGAAGAAGAAATAAGTTTTAGTGATTTAAATGTTGATGATGAAATTTTAGTTAAAGCAGAGGAAAATATTAAACACAAAAACAAATTTACAGCTTCAACTGTGACTTTAATAATAAATTAAATATAATAAATATTAAGATAAAATTATGATTATGATTATTGTGTTAATTGTTTTAGGAGGACTGGTGCTTGTTTTAGGAGGATGGTTAGTTGCAGTTTATAATGGTTTAATCAAACTTCGAAACCAAGTGGACGAAGGTTGGTCAGATATTGATGTACAGCTAAAAAGACGTCATGACTTGATTCCAAATTTGATTGAAACTGTAAAAGGTTATGCTAAACACGAAAAAGAATTGTTTGAAAACGTTACCAAAGCTAGAACAGCAGCTATGTCGGCTAAAGCTCCGGCTGATATGGCAAAAGCAGAAAACAATTTAATGGGGGCTTTAAAATCTTTGTTTGCTGTAGCAGAAAACTATCCAGACTTAAAAGCAAATCAAAACTTTGCCAAACTTCAAGATGAACTAACTGATACTGAAAACAAGATTCAAGCTTCTAGAAGATTTTATAATGGAGTGGTTCGTGACTTTAATATTAAACTTCAAGTTTTTCCAAATAACTTAGTAGCTGGAATACTAAGCTTTAAAAAGAGAGACTTTTTTGAAGTAGAAGATGCTAAAGAAAAGGAAAACGTTGAAGTTAAATTTTAATTAATTAAAAACCTTGAGTGATCCTGAGTGATTTCACGAAGTGAAATCGTACCGAAGGATCGTATCGAAGAGTTTTGCATAAATGACCGCGTATAAACAGATATCATCGAATAAGCGAAAAACAGTAATATTAATAGCTCTTTTTATAATTATTATCATTGCCCTGGGATGGACATTTTCTGAAGTATTTGAATATGGCTATGCTGGGCTAATATTTGCAGTGCCAGCGGCAATTGGCATGAGCTTGGTTTCCTATTATGGTGGAGACAAAGTGGCATTGTGGACTGCTGGCGCCAAAGGCCCAATTACAAAAGAGCAAAATTCTTATGTTTATAACCTGGTAGAAAATTTGGCAATGACTGCTGGAACACCCATGCCAAAAGTATATCTGATTCAAGATGACGCTCCTAATGCTTTTGCCACAGGCCGGGACCCTAAACACGCTTCTATTGCTTTAACTACCGGCATTATCAAACAATTAGAGAATGAGGAATTAGAAGGAGTAATAGCGCACGAACTTTCCCATATTAAAAATTATGACATCCGGTTAATGATGGTGGTGATAATTTGTGTGGGAATTATTGCCCTGTTTTCAGATTTTTTTCTTAGATGGAGTTTTTTTGGCGGACGAAGAAGAAGTGATGGTGGACAAGCAGGATTAGTCTTGGCAGTTATAGGTATTGCTTTAATAATCCTTTCGCCTATAATTGCAAATTTAATAAAGCTAGCAATTTCCAGAAAAAGAGAATTTATGGCAGATGCTTCAGCCGTGCTTTTAACCAGATACCCAGAAGGACTAGCTAGAGCTTTAGAAAAAATAGGTAGATCAGAGCAACCACTAAGAAAATTTAATAACGCCACGGCTCATTTATTCATTGCTGATCCCCATGGCAAAAAGAAAAGTTTTTTAAAAAAGATGTTTGCCACTCACCCTCCAATTGAAGAACGAACAAAGGCGCTTAGATCAATGGCTTAAAAATAACTAATCCAAAAATATGACCAAAACAAAAAATTCAACTCATTTTGATTTAATACCAATATCTACGCTTTGGCACAAAGCTTGGGAAATTTTTTCAGAGCATTTCTTGAAATTTTTAGCTGTTACTGTTATTCCGGTTTTAATGTTTAATGTGTTTCAATGGCTAGGCCTGGGCTCTACAGTTTTTTCAGTAAACTTTTTGCAAAACCCCATGGAACTGCTTGATTTTTCCAAAGGATATATTTATTTTCTTATTATTTTATTATTAGTTTTATTTTTTATTCATATGATTGGTACTATTGCCCTATTTTTACAATCTGGAAAATATAATGAATACGGCATAATCCAAACTTTTAAAAATAGCTTTTCATTATTTTGGCCCTTTTTATTAATGAGTGTCTTAATTGGGTTGATTGAACTTTTAGGTTTGATGGTTGGATATTTATTAGTAGCATTGTTTGGCGCGGTGCTGGGACTTTTTGGCCAAGAAATATTAAATTTATATTTTAGCTGGCTTTTAGCTATTCCTTTTTTAATTAACGGAATTATTTCAATCTTTGTTATTTTCAGTCCATATTTAGTTATTATAAAAAAAATGAATGCCATAAAAGCTATTAAAGAAAGTTTTATGCTGGTCAAGGGACATTTTTTCGCAATAACATTTAGACTGTTTACTTTATACTTTGCTATTTCTCTTATATTAATTATACTCAGCTTTATTCCAGCTGTAGGATATATTATTGGGGCATTTATTTCTTTGCCATTTTTAATAATATACACTTTTGTCTTATTTAAAAATTTAACAGAAGTTAAACAAATTCAATAATCATGAATCTAGAATCATTAGATAAATTTTCTACAAATCTTAAAAATACATTACTCCGAGCCTCTAATTTAGCCCTGAGATACGGCAATGAAGAAGTTCGGCCTATTCATCTTTTAGCTTCTTTGTTTGAACAAAAAGGTTCTTTAGGTTCAGAAGTATTAGCCAAAGAAAAAATAGATCGAAAAAACATTGATCCATTGCTGGTTAAAAATAATCTGGTAAATCAAAAAAAGTTACCTTTAATGTCAGCTAAGACCAAACAAGTCATTGAAAAAGCGGCAGTCTTTGCTTTTGAAGCCCAACATAATTATATTGGCACAGAACATCTTCTAATGGCTATCTTGTTAGTAGAGGATGAACAAATAAAAAAAATATTGCCTCATCCAGAAAGACTGGTTAAACACTTGGAGTCTATTTTTAAAAACACTTCTCGTTTTCCTGATATCGCTTCCTTTTTTAATGATGAAGACATGGGTGATGAAATGATTGAGATGCCAATGGCTGGAGTAAAGCAGAAACAAAGAGGACCAGGAATTGAAAACGATATTCCAGCGCTTTCCTTTTTTTGTACTGACCTGACTAATCCAAAAATCCAGATTAAGATTGACCCGGTTATTGGCCGGGACGACGAAATTGAAAGAACTATTCATATATTATGTCGCCGAACAAAAAATAACCCTGTTTTAATTGGCGAGCCAGGTGTAGGAAAAACTGCAATTTCCGAAGGACTAGCAAAGAAAATCGTGGAGAAAAAAGTGCCGCCAGCTTTGCAAGACAAAAAGATACTTCGATTGGATTTATCTTTGGTGGTGGCTGGTACTATGTATCGAGGTGAATTTGAAGCTAGGTTTAAGCAAATTATAGATGAGCTGGCCAGACACCCGGAAATTATTATATTTATAGATGAAATCCATACTATTATTGGTACGGGCGGCACTGGGTCTGGCGCTACTATGGATGCGGCCAATATATTGAAGCCTGGTCTGGCCAAAGGAGAGATCCGCTGCATTGGAGCTACTACTTCCGATGAATACAAAAAACACATCGAATCTGATCCAGCATTAGAAAGACGTTTTCAAGCTATTTTAGTAGAAGAATCAAGCGCTATTGAATCGATCCAGATATTAAAAGGTTTGAGGGGAAATTATGAAAAATACCACCAAACTAAAATCGAAGACTCTGCCATAGAAGCAGCTGTCAACTTTTCTGAAAAATATATCCAAGATAAATGCCTACCTGACAAAGCCATAGACCTGATTGACGAAGCAGCAGCCAAGAAAAAAGTAAATTTCAAACCGGATCCATTGACTATTAATTTGAATAATCTAAAAAAGAAATTAGATACTATTCAAAAACAAAAAATTCAGTTAGTACGTCAAGAAAAATTTGAAGAAGCTATTAGTTTGAAAAAGAAAGAAGCTATTATTAAAACTAAAATTAACAATCTATCAAAAGCTCAGCTGCAAGGCCCACCTGTTTTAAAAGATAAAATTACTCACGAAGATGTGGCTGAAATTATTTCAAAAATAACCGGCGTGCCCACCCATGAATTGGTAGCTGAAGAAAAAAAGCAATTATTAAATTTAGAAACAACTCTTAATAGAGACGTAATTGGTCAAAAAGAAGCCA
>JBDRII010000109.1:0-9735 GCA_043816085.1 Patescibacteria group bacterium
AAGTCGCATGGCAGAAATAAAGACTAAAGTCTTTAAAGAAAAATCTTTTAAGATTTAACACTGCCATGACACTTCCTGTCTGCCGACAGGCAGGTAGTGTCAGGAAGCAAGGGACAAATATATGAACTGCGAAAACTGTAATCAATTATTTATCATTGATAATCAAGAAAAAAAATTTTATCAAGAGAAAAATATTTCAATACCAAAACTATGTCCAGACTGTAGACAACAAAGACGTATGGCTTTTCGCAATGAAAGAAAATTATATAAGAGAAGTTGTGATTTATGCCAGAAAAATATTTTATCTATTTTTTCACCTGGTAAAGATTTAATAGTATATTGCCTAGAATGCTATTGGTCAGATAAATGGAGTGCTAAAAATTTTGCTCAAGAGTTTGATTTTGATAAGCCATTTTTAGACCAATTAGGAGAGTTACGAAAAAAGGTTCCCCAAATGGCATTATATTCTCTAACTCAAACCAGTGATAATTGTGCATTTACTAATGATATTATTCGTTGTAAAAATTGTTATTTAGTGTTTGATGGCGAACAAGCAGAGCACAGCATGTATGGAGAAACATTTTATAAAATAAATGAATGTTTAGATTTTTATTATTTATTAAAATGTGAATTATGTTATGAATGTAATAATTGTGGCCAATGCTACGGTTTAAAATATTGTTCTTTTTGTGAAAACTGTGTTGATTCTTGGTTTTTACGAGACTGCATGGGATGCACCAATTGTTTTGGTTGTGCTAATTTAATAAATCAAAATTATTGTATATATAATAAAGAATATTCTAGAGAAGAATATGATAATTTTATTAATAAATTAAATTTAAATAATTATCAAGAAGTAATTCAATTAAAAAGTAAAGTTACTAAACATTTTAATAAACATCCTGTAAAAAATATAAGAGGATATAGTAATGAGAAAGTTAGTGGAGATAATTTATATTATTGTAAAAATGCTGAGCATTGCTTTGATTCAGACGAAGTAAATAATTGCAAATATTGTTATCAGCTAATATTGGGTGGCAAGGATAGTATGGATATTGATATTTTTGGGCAGATTGAAAATTGTTATGAATGCGCTGGCGTTGGACACAACGTTAGAAACATTATTGCTTCTTATTATATATTTGATAAATGTTATGATATTCAACATTCAATATTTTGCCACAAAGGATGTCATGATTTATTTGGATGTGTGGGCCTACAAAAGGCTAGTTATTGTATTTTAAATAAACAGTATTCTAAGCAAGAATATGAAAAATTATTACCCCAAATAATTAATCATTTAAAAGAAGGGGGAATTTATGGTCAGTTTTTTCCAATTGAATTTTCTATGTTTTCATATAATGAGACCATTGCCCAAGACTATTATCCTTTAAATAAAGATCAGGTTATAAATAATGGATGGAAATGGAAACAAGAAAAACAAAATAAAATAAATTTAGATTTACCATTATGTGCAAGTTGCAGTAATAATTTCAATATTACTTCACAAGAAAAAGAATTTTATCAAAAATTAAATGTACCAGAACCAAAAAAATGTTTTAATTGCCGCCACCTTGATAGACTAAAACTTAGAAATCCACGTAAATTATGGTTAAGACAATGTGCAAAATGTAACACCAATATCCAAACAACATATTCATCTAATCAAAAAGAGATTGTATATTGTGAGCATTGTTATAAACAAGAAGTATATTGATTATTATATAATAGATGAAAAATTGTCCCGTCCCTCCCGTCTGCCAGTGCCTGAAGGCACAGCCGATGGCGGGCAGGTTAGGGGCGGGATATTTTATTATGCTATATAGACAAAATATCGATTTTTTTCTAAACTTAATAAAAAGAAAATCGCACACTAAACAACCGTAAGGGAGGGATTTAAACCCCATGTCCGAGGAGAGAGTTAAGCAAGGCGATTTTGTAGAAATACAGATTGCCGTGCGTTCGACACATCAACACCTTCAGAGGAAGCCTGGTGCCAATCCGCCCGCTCCAGGTGATGAGGCTCTCGTAACGTACCAAACACCTGAGGGGTCCTGGATCCAGTACCCCGCTGATGACAAATGGCAATGGCGCCTGTACGTATCTAGAGCCAACGAAAGCGCCGTCTTCTGCAAGCTCTATGTGATCGATCCGGCTGCCGTCCTGTTCTTTCCCACCGGGAAGCTGGGCGCAATTCTGGATGCCTCCGAACAGGCAGGAGAGGTGCCGACATGCATCCAGGTCTGACACATCACCCCACTCCATTCGGAGAGGGAAGAGGCTTTCCTTGGTGGTTCGCCTATACAAAGCAACCACCTCCCATTTAATATAAATCTTTTAAGATACAAACCTGCCATGCGACTTCCCGCCCGCCTCGCAAGCGAAGCGTTGCGGGCAGGTAGTCGCAGGAGTAAATAGCACTCGTAGGAAAAAACACGAAATAGTGCTATAATATAATCAATGCTTTTCGAAATAATAGCGTTAATAATACTTATCATTTTATCAGGCTTTTTTTCTGGAATTGAAATTGCCTTTTTTTCATTACGTAATACTAAAGTTGATGTTTTAATTCAAAAGAAAGTTAAACACGGAAAATTAATAAAAAAATTAAAAAAGAATCCTGACAAACTTTTAATTACTATTCTAATTGGTAATAATTTAGTAAATATTGCTGCTGCTTCTTTGGCTACTGTTTTAGCTGTTGATTTACTTGGTTCTATTGGGGCTGGAATAGCTACAGGGGTAATGACATTTTTAATCTTACTATTTGGAGAAATTATTCCAAAATCTGTATCTCAAAGACATCCAGTTGGAGTAGCCATTAGGACCGCTCAAATTGTATTAATTCTTGAATATATTTTCTTACCTATAAATTACTTATTAATTTTTCTAAGTAAATTAGCTGCCAAAATTTTTGGTGGTGAAAAAGACGAAACAGTTTCAGAAGAGGAAGTAAAGGCCATGGTTCACAAGGGAATGCAAACTGGCGGTTTAGAAGAGGGCGAAGAAGAGCTAATTAATCGGGTCTTCTTATTTAACGACGTTACTGCTGAAGATGTTATGGTAGTTGAAGACGAGATGGTAATGTTGAACGTGGAACAATCCATAGCCAACATCCTATCTATAGTAAAACAGTCAGGTCACACCCGTTTTCCTGTATTTCAAGGCAAAGAAGATAAAATAATTGGCATGTTGCATGTTAAAAGGATATTAGACGAGTTAGGTGAGGGCAAGAACATGGATCAGATAAACATTAAAGATTTATTACAAAAACCTTATTTTATTCCTAAAGAAAAGAAAATTGACGATTTATTGCATGATTTTCAAGCCCAACAAATCCATATGGCTATGGTAGTAGATGAATATGGCAAGGTAGATGGTTTAGTGACCCTGGAAGACTTAATTGAGGAATTAGTAGGAGAAATACTAGACGAAAGTGATGTTTCAGAAGAGTTAATAAAAAGAATAAATAAAAAGACTATTATTGCTGATGCTAATACAGAAATAGACCATATTAATCGGTTTTTTAATGTTAATTTACCCGGACAAGCTAATAATACTATTTCCTGGCTAATTTTAAGCGAATTAGGTGATATTCCTCAAAAAGGAGATGAATTAACTTTTGATAGAGTTAAAATAATAATAGAAGAAGCTGAAGATTCTAGAATCAAAAGAGTCCGCTTGATAAAGATGATATGATCTGGTATTATGTTTTTAATTAATTATTAACTTTTGATAAAATGGCATTGGAATTAAACGAAAAAAACTTTGAAGAAGAAGCATTAAAAGGATTGGCCTTGGTAGACTTTTGGGCACCTTGGTGTGGACCTTGTCAAATGATGGGGCCAGTTATAGAAGAACTAGCTTCAGAATATAAAGAAGCCAAAATTGTCAAACTAAATATAGACGAAAACGGAACTTTAGCTGAAAAATATGAAGTATTAAGCATTCCTACTCTTCTTATTTTTAAAGACGGTAAAATAGTTAAAACTTTCAACGGGGTAACAGCTAAAGAGGAATTAATAAAATCTTTAGACGAATTAAAATAATATGCTAGACGTAATTATTATTGGTGGAGGGCCGGCTGGTTTAACTGCGGCTCTTTATTGTGCCAGAAGAACTTTAAAGACAAAAGTAATTGCCAAAGATTTGGGTGGTCAAATGGCAACTACCACTGAAATAGAAAATTATCCAGGTTTTGATAATATTGACGGAGTTAATTTAGCCATGAAAATGAAAGAACAAATAGAAAAGTTTGGGGCTGAATTTATTTTAGGTGATGTAACTGAATTAATTAAAAAAGATGATGGCAGCTTTGAAGTAACATATAATAAAGATCAAAAAGAACAAGCCTTATCTGTTATCCTGGCTTTTGGCTTGACCCCTAGAAATTTAGAAGTGCCTGGTGAAGAAGAATTTCAAGGCAAGGGTGTAACTTATTGTGCTAATTGTGATGCACCACTATATAAAGGTAAAAACGTAGTAGTTGTGGGTGGTGGAAACGCTGCTTTAGACGCAGCTGATTATTTATCACGCATTGCCAGTAAAACTTATCTAGTTCATAGGCGCGATAAATTTAGAGGTGAAGAAATAATAGTAAATCAAATAATGGAAAATGAAAAAATAGAATGCATTTTAGATTCTGAAGTAAAAGAAATTAAGGGGGATAGGGTTGTGACTGGCATGGTGATTAATAATATAAAAACAAATAAAGAACAAGAAGTAAAACTTAGCGGAGTCTTTATTGAGGTTGGCCGGGTAGCCAAAAGTGATTTTTTAGAAGGTCTAGTTGACATGAATGATGAAAAGCAAGTAATAATAAATGAAGTAGGGGGAACTAATGCTCCGGGAATATTCGCAGCTGGTGATATTACCAATACCCCAAACAAACAAATCGCTGTTGCTACAGGCACTGGTGTAAACGCTGCTCTTTCATGCTATACTTATCTGCAAAAGAAAAAAGGAGAACAAGAAAAAATTGGTTCTGACTGGGGCAAAATATAATTTATAATAATTAACTTACCTCAACTCTCTGACCCAAAAAATAGGGTTCCCCCTCTTCCACGAAGTGGAGAGGGGGAACCGCCCGCCTCGCTACGCGAAGCGTTGCGGGCGCGGCAGGGGGAGAGGATATAAAAAACTATGGCAAAAATCAATCCGTTCAAGTCTGCATTAACTCAATTAGACAATGCAGCCAAACTCATGGATCTAAATCCAGACATTCACGAAAGGCTAAAAATGCCTAAACGGGAATTACACATTTCTGTTCCTGTGAAAATGGATGATGGTTCAACAAAAGTTTTTGAAGGGTACCGAGTGCAATATGATGATACTCGTGGCCCCTTTAAAGGAGGAATCAGGTTTCATCCCCAAGCAGACATTAACGAAGTAAAAGCCTTGGCTTTTTGGATGACATTTAAATGTGCAACTGTCGGCATTCCTTATGGTGGTGCCAAAGGAGGAATTACAGTTGATCCAAAAAAACTGAGCATAACTGAATTAGAAAGATTATCTCGTAGCTTTGTTCGGGGTCTCCGCGATTTTATTGGACCTGAAAAAGACATCCCCGCTCCAGATGTATACACCACTCCTCAAATCATGGCTTGGATGATGGACGAATATTCTCAATTACATGGAAAAAATTCTCCTGGTGTTATTACAGGAAAACCGCTAGAAGTTGGCGGATCAGAAGGACGCGGATATTCTACAGCCCAGGGCGGAGTTTATTGTATAGTTAAATTAGCTGAAAAACTAAAATTAAAAAAAGGCGCTACTGTTGTTATCCAGGGATTTGGTAACGCTGGTTCTTATATGGCTAAGATTTTAGTTAAAAAAGGATATAAAATTATTGCATTATCTGATTCTAAGGGTGGTATATTAAACAATCAAGGTCTAGATCCAGTAAAAGTAGAAAAACACAAAGCTGCTACTGATTCAGTAATGGATTTTGAAGGAGCTAAAAATATCACTAACAATCAAATTCTTGAATTAAAGTGTGATATTTTAATACCAGCTGCCTTGGAAAATGTAATTACAGATAAAAATGCTGGTCGAGTAAAAGCTAAAGCCATATTAGAATTAGCCAATGGCCCGACTACTCCAGAAGCAGACGTCAAATTAATCAAAAAGAAAATAATTATTGTACCAGACATTCTAGCCAACGCTGGTGGTGTAACAGTTTCCTATTTCGAGTGGGTACAAAATTTAGCAAATTATTATTGGACAGAAAAAGAGGTTCTAGACAAGCTAAAACCAATTATGGACAGATCATTTGATTTGGTTTGGGCAAACATGGAAAAGTATAGCTGCGATATGAGAACCGCTGCTTATATTCTTGCTACTGAAAGGATTGCTGGAGCCATGGAAGCCAGAGGAGTTTAAACATTATACATACTTTTTAATAACACCTCATTCATCTCATTGTGAAGGATTAAATCGCGAAGTACGCTTTTGTGTTCGTTATCATTGGCCAATGATAACATTTCGTTGTATTGCTTTTGCAATTCCCTTTCCGCTCTAATGGCGCCCAACGCCTTTTGTCCTAATATTTCTTTTTGCATATTAATGTGTTAACCCATTAAGACATAAATATCTTAATATAGTAATTATTCGGGCTAAGCCAATAAAAAGTCAATGGCTGCCTGTTGATGCCTAAAATTGAGGCGAATACCAAATTAGTTCAAGAATATGGATTTTGACCTAAGACAACCCTGTCCTATTTGAATTTTAGGAAAAAGTGCTATAATACAACTGTTGATAACTTTTTTAGAAATGTCTTTATGGCTTATGAACCAATAATAATCAATATTCCTGATATTTTGCGTAGATGTGGTCTTCGCCCAGGTCAAAGTGTGGCAGATCTCGGTTCAGGCCGGGAAGGTCGCTTTGCTTTAACAGCAGGAAAAATAGTTGGAGATGACGGCCAGGTATGGGCTGTAGATGTTATAAAAGACCTTTTACCAGGCATTGCTAATAAAGCTACCATGCTTGGCATTAACAATATAAAAACAGTTTGGAGTGATTTAGAAATTTATGGTGCTACCAAAGATATTCCAGACAATAGTTTAGACGTAGCAATCTTAGCTACTATTTTATATCAATCAAAAAATCATAAACAAATATTAAAAGAATCTTTGCGTATGGTAAAAGATGGGGGAAAATTAGTAATAGTAGACTGGGTTCCCAAAGAAACACCCATTGGTCCTCCTCTAGAAATTCGAGTTGATCCTGACACTATCAAAAGCCTGGTCCAAGAATTTAATTTATTAGAATTAGACGATTTTCCAACCGGTAAAATGCACTACTGCCAGATTTATCAAAAATAGATCAAGATAACATATAAACACCCTATTAATTATTAAGGTGTTTTTTATGAGTAAAAAATTAGGAAATTATGGTGAACAAATAGCCATCGACTATTTAAAACAAAAAAATTATCAAATAATTGATCACAATTACTATATCCATTGGGGCGAGATAGACATTATTGCTTTAAAAAACAATAAATTACATTTTATTGAGGTAAAAACCCGCACTTCTATTAAAAAGGGCCGACCAGAAGAGGCCATTACTAAAAGTAAAATTAAAAAAATTTGGCGAGTGGCTATTATTTTTAAAGATAATTCTAAATATAAAAATTTATTATTTCAAATAGACGTGATAAGCATCTTGCTTAATAAAAATACTGGAGCAGCAGATATTAGACATTTTCCCAATGTTTCAGTTGACATGCTAGCCAAATAGATATAACATAGTTTGCACAGCTCTTTGAAACCAATAGTTAGGATTTAGGATCTTTTGGTTTGCAATTTATTTTTTTAGTAAATTTCAGGCCCGTATCCTAAATCTTAATTATTAAACAGTCTGGTTGTAAGAGGGTTATTCCAGACATCAATCAAACTATGAAGAAAATTTTATTTGGATTGACTTTATCTTTGTTGGTTCTATTATTTTTGCCTTATGTCTCCAATGCCCAGGCAGCTCTACCAACACCTACTTTACTTGCTCCTACTGAAAGTGAAGTGTCGCCTATTAATAAACCTGTTATCAGGGGTGTAACTAAAAATGACACCAGGGTAGCAGTTTATATTGATAATGTATTTAATGGTTATGCTGACGTAGCAAATGGTGACCAAGGAACAGCTTCCTTTGTTTACTTTCCGTTTCTAGATCTAGCGCCTGGCACACATGCAGTTAAAGTAAGAGCGGAAAACACCGATACTGGTAAGCGTTCTGATGTTTCTTCTGAAACATCTTTTTTTATTGAACATCCATTTCCAGCTCCAGAGATTCATTATACTACAGAGAATAGTAATACTACTTGGGCTAAACCATATATTAGTGGAGTAGCTCAAGATAATTCTACTGTTCAAATTTACATAGATGGTAAATTAAACGGAGAATTTCTAGTAATGAATAGTGGAACTGGTACAGCTTCATTTTCTTACAAACCCTTTTTAGCCTTAAGTCCGGGTAAGCATACAGCTTCTGCTGTAGCAATTTCGCCCGGTGGCAAAAAAAGCGTCGCGTCTGAACAGTTTAGTTTTTCAATAATTAAACCAGAGGAAGCTAGCATCGATTCAGTAGTAACTACATCTGCGGATGAAACTACTGAACCAGAAAATGAAATATTGGATACAATAGAAGAAGAATTAGAAGCAGAATTAATAGAGGACGTGGAGGAAGAAGCAGTAGAGGAAGAGCTAATGACTCCTGTAGAAGAAGAGGTCGTTGAAGAAGAAGTAATAGAAGAAGAGGCAGAAGAAGTAGTAACTGTAGAAAAAGTAAGCGAGGAAGAAAACAAAGAAGAAGTAACAGAAGAGGAAAATAAATCTTCTGTAATAGGTTGGGTTCTACTAGGTGCTATTGCTATAGCTCTGGTATGGCGCAATCGAAAAGGTTTTTCCATGATGATGAAAAAAGATCACGAAGACGCGAATTTTACGAAAGACGCGAAAGAAGAAGATTCTAAGTCAGTAGAAGTTATCCCTAAAGAACAAAATTCCTCCGAAGCTTCAGCGAAGGAGAAAGACGAACAAAAAAGTCTTGATATCTAAAAAAGAATCCCTGGCAATTTGCCGGGGATTTTTTATTTGCTTAATTTTTATATATTAATTAGTATTAAAATAACTTGAAAACCCATCAGACACACCAAGGAGGGTTACATGTCTGAGCCGGATCAGGACAGAATGGTAGAACTACGGATCGATGTCGATCCCGAGACCAAGGCGGGAATCGAGGCAGCGGCTGCCGAGCTGGGCGTTCCGCTCGATCGGTTCTTGACCACGATGATGGACGTCTACTTCGCCGAGAAGGAGGGCGCGGGTGGTGTCTGGATCAAGATCTCTGACGAGGTCGTCGATCTGTTCAGGGAGGCGCTCGGGAACCTCGAAGACGAGGAGGAAACCGAAGGTTAAGCCCCACCCCAACCACCAGCCTGGCGCGTTTCAAGTCGTGGGGACAGTCGACACCAGTCGAACTCCGTCCCCCGCATTCCAGTTGTAATCATTTATTGGTTATCAGTGGAGTGTGTATATATTCTTGACAAAAAATAACAAATAATTTAATATATATCTAGCTTAACTAGTATTTAATTATACTAGTTTTTTTTAATCTAATTAATTAGTACATTATTCCTGCGACTAAAGTCGCATGGCAGCTAATAAGACTTAAGTCTTTCTTACTGCCATCACACTTTAGTGTGAGGATAAAAAAACAACAATATGCCAAAAGAAC
>JBDRII010000110.1:0-4474 GCA_043816085.1 Patescibacteria group bacterium
CCTTTTCCATTTTAATAAATTTTCTATTTCCAGCTTTGTATAACCATAAAAATTTTCAGGATTAACTGGGCTGTTTTCAGATATAGGTAATTTCTTAGCTGTACCGTAAACTGCTGCTGAAGAAGAAAAGATAATTTTATCCACACCTCTTTCTTCCATTGCTTTTAGTAAATTTATGGAGCCGCATATGTTGTTTTCGGCGTAAGGAAGGGGATCTGTCATAGACTCACCAGCATCTTTTTTGGCAGCAAAATGAAAAACTGCATCATAATTACCACGCAGTGATTTTCTTAATTTTTTATAATTTAATATATCCCCTTTTATGAATTTGGTTTTAGGGAAAATATTTTTTTTAGTGCCTGTAGATAAATTATCAAAAACTGTAACTTTGTGTTTTTTCTTTAAAAGCTGATAAACCACATGTGAACCAATATATCCAGCTCCTCCTGTAACAAATATTTTCATATTTATTCTTTATTATTTTGACCGGCATATCTAAGAATTTTATGAGCTAGCATGTCATCAATGGTTTTTTTTAGGCCCTCTTCTAATTTTATTAATGGGAACCAACCCAACACTTCTTTGGCTCTGCCAATATCTGGGGTACCTGGTTTTTGTAAGTATGGAAGTGGGGACTCAAATTTTATCTGAGATTCAGAATTGGTTAACTTAATAATTCGATCTGCAATGTCGCCTATTTTTAAATTTTCTGGACTACCTAAATTTAGTACACCTTTTTCTGTAGATTCCATATATTTAACTAGTCCATCAATGATGTCTTGGACAAAACAATAATTATCTAGTTCATTGCCGTCCCCATAAACTAAAAGGTCTTTATTGTCTGATGCAGCTTTAATGAAATCTGGAATCATGCGGCCAGAATTCAATCTCATACGTGGACCATAGACATTAAATATTCTAGCAATCTTATATTCTAAGCCCCAATATTGTCCTAAATTAGATACACAAGTTTCGGCAAAACGTTTTCCTTCGTTATAACACGACCGAGGGCCCAAGGGATCGATAAGTCCCCAATATTCTTCGTTAAAACTATCTTGGCCTTCTAAAGGGTCGCCATAAACAGCTGAAGTGGATCCAAGTAAATATTTGGCATTATATTTTTTAGCTAAATCCATGGAATACTTAACTAAAAATGAATTAGCCATTAGTGTGGCTTCGATATTTTTTTCAAAATCTTTACGAATAGTAGGAACAGCTAGGTTGTAAATTTCTTGGACTCCTTGGAATTCAAATTGAAACTTTTTTAGTTCTGGAAAATTCTGTTCATTAAACGGGAGTGAAGCATCAAATTTTAAAAATATAAAATTTGGATTACCCAATAAGTGATCAATGTTTTCTTCTGAACCAGATATAAAATTATCTATGCAAATAACTTTATTTTCTTTTATTAATTGGTCACATAAAAAGGAACCAATAAAACCAGCTCCGCCTATGACCAATACATTTTTTTTATCAAAGATTGCTTGTCTTACCATATATTTATTAAATAAATTTTATTTTAAATAAAACTAAAAACATTTTAATACTCTTTTTAATAAGGTTTGCCGGAGATCCTAGGGCAGCTGAAGATCCTTTTTCTACCCAGATTGTAGGAGACTCGATAACTTTATAATCATTTTTCTTAGCCAGATAAAGCATTTCAACATCAAAAGTCATATCTTTTACTTTATGTTTTTTTAATAAGAAGTCTGCTAATTTTTTCTTAAATACTTTTGCTCCGCATTGAGTGTCTGTATATGGCATCATAAATAATATTTTTACTGCCATTCTAAATGTAATACTTGCCAGATCCCGAACAAAGCTTCTTTCAGGTATTTTTGAATTTTTATTATATCTAGAAGCAATAACGCCGTCATTATCTTCGGCTACTTGTTTTACTAATTTTTCAAATTCTATAGCTGAGGTTGCACCATCTGCATCTACAAACCCTACTAATTCACCCTGGGCTTCTTTGAAACCATAATACACAGCTGCGCCTTTACCACCTAAATTTTTAGTGGCAAAAGTTTTTAAATTTGAATAATTTTTTTCTAATTCCCTACTAACTTCAGCTGTATCATCTGAGCATCCATTGGCTATTACTAAAATTTCGGTGTCATCTTTAAAATGTCGACAATATTCATTTAAGGTCGGTACTATCCTTTTTCCTTCGTTATATGCTGGGATAATAATTGATAATTTTTTCATGAACGGTTTTAAGCAATTTTTTGTTTAAATGTCCAAAGCTTATTAGCAATGAAATTCCAGATTAATACTACGCCTGTGGTTAATACTTTGGCGAGAATGTCGAATAGACCAGTTTGGAGTAATGCCCAAAAAATTAAGGCGTTTATTCCAAAGCCAACTAATGAAACTACGAAAAATTTGATATATTGAGATCCGTATTCCTTGCTCTTGTCTCTAAAAGTAAATGCCTTGTTCATGAAATAGGAATTGGTAGCAGCTACAATAAAAGCAATAGACGTGGCAAAAACTTTTTCATCTTCGAAAAAGTCTACATACCTGGTTAAACTCCAATAAATTAGATAATCAATACCAGTATTAATAAGACCCACGACAGCAAAACGCATGAATTGCATAAATAATGGTTTGTATTTTTGTATGAGTTTATTTATTTCCATGTATGTGATTATACAACTATTTTAAAAATTAAGCAAAATTAAATGAAGGCGAGAATGATCATTCTCGCCTTCATAATTATTTAACAATAGAATATTATTTTATCCTCTGGCAAAGCCAATTTTGGCTACTAGTGCCTGACCCTCTAGGACTTGTTCGTATAATTGGTTGATATCTTTTGAAATGTCATCCCAATTATAATGCTTTACTACATATTTTCTAGCTTCTTTTCCAGTTTGGGCTACTTCTTCAGGATTTTTAAGTAAAGATTCTAACTTTTCTTTTAAGTCATCTACATTCTTATTTTCAAAAATCATTCCACATTCTCTTACAACTTCTAAGTTAGCTGGAATATCTGAAGCAAGCACACACTTACCATATGAAGCAGCTTCAAGCACTGCTATTGGCAGACCTTCGGATTCTGAAGGGTGAACATAACAATAAGCATTGGAAAATAATTCAGCTAAAGCTTCGCCGTTTTGAAATCCAGTAAAAATAATATTTTTATTACTCTTAGCCATTTGTTTAAGTTCTTTTACATAATCATCTGTGAAGGAAGATTCACCAACAATGACTAATTTTTTTCCTGGATTTTCAAGTTTGTTATAAGCTTTAATTAAGTGATGGATTCCTTTGTGTCTAACTAATCTGGATACAACGGCAATATAAGAATTTTCAGTTAAGCCAAATTCTTTTTCAATTAATGAAGCTTCTACAATTTGTGGTTCATTAATGCCGTTTGGAATATAATTAGTTTTTCGGTTATATACTTCGTAAGCATAGTGTCTTAGGGTTCTTGATACTGTTACAACTTCATTGGCAAACTTACAAGCAGCAAACTCTCCTAACCAAAGCATGGTCTTGGCAAACTTTCCCCATTTTTGATGTTGTCTATCAATACAATGAAAAGTTACAATCACCTTGGCTTTTGGTCTTAGTAATCTTGGAAGAAAGCATAATAGAGCTGGACCAACTCCATGATAGTGATAAATATCAAAATCTTTTCTAATAGCGTCAATGCTTGAAATAAAAGTATGAGTAATAGCATCAAAATGCTTTGAATGAAGTGATGGCTTTGAAATAAGCTTAATTCCCTTAAAGTTTTTCTTGGTGGAAGGAGTATAATAAGGTCTAGTATATACAGAAATGTCTAAGCCAAAATCTACCAATTTCTTGGATAATTCCTCAACATGGCGCTCAATACCGCCATATAGGGTTGGGATTCCTTTTTGTCCGATCATTGCTATTTTCATAGTATTTTCGCTGTTTTTTGACTTAAATTAAATAATTTTTTAACCGGGCATATTAGCATATCTACAGAATTTGTCAATACCTAAATACAAAAAATCCGCTAATCTTAGCGGATTAATTGATATTTTATTTCTAAATAACTTATTCTATTGGATCTTGGGTGCGAAGGGCTCCGAAATAGCGGGTTAGGATTATTCCGGTGAAGGAATCACGGGCTGTTAGTTTGGAGTCGTTTATAATGTTAATGTTTTGGCCTATTTGACCAGAGTTGGGGTAAACACGGACTTCGAAATTAGCGCCTTTGGGGTAAGAGAATGCTTCTAAATCAGAGACGTGCCAGGTAACGGTTCTAGTGACAGGATCATAAGCCATGGCTGTACCATCTGACACACTAGACATCCCTGTCCATTCAACTTGAGATGGAAGCGTAGTTTGAACAGTAACGTTATTCAGATTATTTGTAGTCCCCTGCACTTTCCAAAAAATTCGAAGAGCTGTGGCGCTACCTGCTTCTAAAGGGTATGGGCCATAGCCTATTTGCTCACCTTCTGAACTATAATAGGCAGAGTTGGCTGTGAAATTA
>JBDRII010000111.1:0-10323 GCA_043816085.1 Patescibacteria group bacterium
TTTGAAGATTTCTGGAATAATTTGACCATCCATGTCCTTAGGAATAGGTACATCCATAATATGAAGAATATTTGGCGCAATATCTTTAATATGTATTTTTTGTTCTATTTTATGTGATTCTTTAAATGACGGGCCATAAGCTATAAATATTCCGTCAAAGTCATGTTTATTTGAAACCACACCCTTTTCAAAAAGTTTTCCTGTATGAAATTGTCCATCTAGCCAATAATCTGCATGTTCAAAAAATAGATCAGGACATTTTACCGGTGTATCATCTCCATATATTTCTTCTTTTGTATAAACATTTTTTATTACAGGGTCTCCATCTGGACCTTTTAAGTTCTTAATTTTATTTATTAAATCATCTCGAACCTTAATATACTCTTCTTCTGTTTTCACAGCACCGTTTTTGAATTTCTTAGTATTATTTATATATGCATTAGTCATATAAGATCCTTTAGGAAAACAGGCTTTTGTTTTACTATAATCTATTCCAATATCTACTTTTAAATTAACAGGAAGATATTTTTTAACTATTTTGTGATATATTTTTTTTGCAGGTTTTTCTAAAATTGGAGCTTTTTCCAGTAAAGCAAAAATATTTTTTCCTACGTTAATTTTTTTCTTTTTAGCCCTAATCTTCTCTGTTTCTTTGGCTCGCATAGTCACAGCTTCTTTAAAATCAGAACCAGAAGATTTAGTAACTAAAAATCCTTCTTTTTCCAGCCATTTATTAAAATAAAAAGTTTTATTAAATGATTTAAAACCATGATCAGACATTACTATAAGATCCGTGTTTTCCGGTAGGTTTTCCATAAACCAGCCCAAATATTTATCTACTTGTTTATATATTCGAAGGGGGGACGGGGCTCTATTTTCTAAAAGCTCATCATAAGAGGCATGCTGAATCCAGTCAGTTGAGGAAAAAAGATAAAAGAAAAAGTCCCATGGCTTAGTTTGAAATATTTTTTTCACTCCAGCCATTTGGTTATCTACTAGTTCTAAAACTTGATCAGCATATAAATCTTTTTTTTCTTTTAGCCGTAAAGATTCGTCTGGGGTTAATTGGTATTTTTCTAATTCTGGAATTTCTTTTTTCAAATTTTCCGGCCAAATAAATTGATCTCCCTGAGTTAAAATAGAAGTAATTACTATTTCTTTTCCTGCCATTCTGGGCGGCCAGGAATTTGGCATATTTACTGTAATTGGATGTCTGTCTCCTTCATGTAAAATTTCTGGTAGCGTCTTCCCTTTAATATCCCTACATGAAGTAATATGAAATTTAGATAAATCTTCATCTGGTAGTAAAAAGTCATAAACCGTGTGTTTACCAGGGGATTTGCCAGTAGCAAAGCTAGACCAAGCAGTCCCAGTCATTGGTGGCATAGTTGACCACAAAACAGAAGAAGAGCCTTTAGCTAAAAGCTTTTTAAAATTAGGCATAATGCCTTCGTCTGCCAGGGGTTTTAAAAGTTTAAAAGTCCCCCCGTCTAAGCCAATTACAACTACTTTATTCTTCATGCTTTTCTTCTTTAGTTTCTTCTTCGGGGTTATCATAATTATAATATTCTTTATATGAAATAATTGCCGAGGACATAGCAAAAATGAATTCCAGGATCATATAAATTATCAGAGCCCATTCAATTTTATGAAGCAAGGCAAATGCAGTAATTAAAAAATATCGGTCAGCTTCTTTAAATAATAAACTGTGCCGAAGAGATCGAATAAACTGGGATTTTACTTTATCGTCTTTTACTATTTTTTTGTCTTCTATCTTACCCTTGGTTTCAAACTGAAAATTTATTCTATTTAATCTAGTTATATTTCTTAAAAATTGAAAGAAAATAGCAATAAAAGCAAAAATAAAATAATAATATTCACCAGTCTTTAAAAATACTCCAACCGTTAAAGTTAATAATATTAATCCATCCTTAATTTTATCAGAATGATAGTCATAAAAATGCCCAAATTTAGACTGCATATTTTTAAGCCTAGCCAAATGTCCGTCAGCGCAGTCAAAAATTAAAGCTAAATTTATTAGCACCACTCCAATTAATAAATATATATAATCATAGCCATAAAGAAAAAATAAACAGGCTGTGGCTGCTAAACCAAAAGATATAGTAGTATATAAATTTGGAGTAATAAGTTTAGACTTCAAGCCTAGCCTGGCAAACAAATTAGCAATCTGGGCGCAGAAATAATAAGCCCATAATCCATCTTCTTTTTTTATTACGTCTTTAGGGTTCATAAAGTTTTAATTAATTCAGAAATTTGTTTTTTATTTAATTTTTGTTTCTCAAGTATAGTTATTCTATCAGGTCTGGTTTGTGGTGCATAGTCTATAGCTTTAACTAATTCATCTGTTGTTAAATCAATATCTTCGGGTTTAGTAGGAAGTCCAATAGACTTAAAGAAATTTTTATAATTTTCAAAATTATCCCCCCTCATTTTTTGGGCAATTAAGACTCCTAAGGCCACTTGTAATCCATGCATTGAACGGCCCGGAAATAATTCATCAATTGCATGCGAAATTTCATGTTCAGCTCCAGAACAAGGTCGAGAAGTACCAGCAATATTCATAGCAATCCCAGATAATATTAATCCATTTACCAGGGTTTTTAAAAAATTTTCACTATTTAATTCTACTTTCATGTTCTGAGCAAACTTTCCATACATTAGGTCAGCTGCCGAGTAGGCCAGAGAAGCAGCAAAGTCATCTATTTTTTCCCCACTTAATTTCCAATCTTTTAAAGCTGAAAAATTTGAAAGTAAATCACCTGTTCCAGCTTTAATATTTTCAACTGGTGCTGATTTTAATATTTCTAAATCTACAATTATTCCCAGAGGCATATTTACACCCAAGCTTTCAGTTTGGCCTTCCTTGTTTTTTAAAACAGCAATAGGGGAGGCAATACCGTCATTAGAAGGTGTAGTAGGAACAGACACAAAATTTAATTTAGTTTTAGAGGCGCTATATTTTCCAATATCTAGAACTCTACCCCCACCAATACAAATTAATAAATCATATTTATTTTTGTTTATATCGGCTATTAATTTATCACCTTCATCAATAGAATTTTCACTAACAAAATAAAAATTATTTTCTAGGTTTTCAAATAATTTATCTTCAAGTCTATTTTTAGTATTTTTAGTTGTAACAATTAAAGAATTATCAAAATTAATATTATATTCATCTAATATCCTGTAAATCTGTAAATCTTGGTCAATCTTGATGAATAAAGGAACCTTAATTGATCGAAATTGTGGAGTATTCATTAAACTCTAATTTGTTTAATTAAATCTTTAGCTTGAGCTAAATCCTTATGTGTATCAATTTCCATGGCGGGAAGAGCTTTTGTACTTTGCATATGCATTGGCATGCCAAGCTCAATAGCTTTTTGTAGGCCATCTTCATAATATAGCGAATCATCTTCTTGCATTGTCTTTTCCAGGCCCTCAATTAATTTTGATGCATGTTCTTTACCCAGCTTCATAACTCCGATATATTCTCCTACAGATTGATCAGGATTTAAGGATTTATGGATTTTCTTGATTTTATTTTCTGAATCTAAATCAACCTTCATTTCTTCATCAGAAAGTTCCTTGAAATTATCAACAGCCATTACGTTTTTTTCTGGATGAGCAAGTAAATCTTCTAAAATTTGTTGATGAAATATTGTATCAGAATTAATTATTATATGATCATCCTCAAAAATATGTTTAGCCACATAATATGAATAAATATTTCCTTTAGATGAATATTCGTCATTATATACTATGTCAATATTAATATCCGGGCGTTCTATTAAATAATTACTTACAAAATCATCTACAGCTTCGTGGCCATGTCCCGTAATAATAGAAAAATTAAACAAATTGCAATTTTGGCAAATATCTAAAATATGCTCTAGTATTAATTTTTCATCTAAAGGTAATAATGTTTTTGGGATGTCATTACAAAGTGGTGTCAGCCTAGTGGCTTGTCCTGCTGCTAAAATAATTGTATGCATATTTTACGTTATTCTCCTGCGACTAAAGTCGCATGGCAGTTTATAAGACTTAAGTCTTTCTTACTGCCATCACACTTTAGTGTGAGGATTAATTGAATCATTTTTATTAAATAATTGATTGTAAAGTTTTTTATCATAACCGTCAAAAAATCTAAATACCCACAATAAAAGGCCATATAATAGGCCTGAACTAACGATGACTATAATAACATTAACAAAGTCCTTTGTAAAGTACACAAAACCACCCATTAATGTGCACGATATCACAATAGGAATAGCTTTTTTTAGATAGGGGAATAGAGAAGTTTTTAAGTATTTTAGATCAAAGAAAATATAAAATATCCGGAGTAAAGTTTCTGCTATGGCAGTCATTATTACGGCTCCAATAAATCCATATTTTGGAATTAATAATATATTTCCAATAATTAATATTAAAAAACAAATTCCGCTAACAATTAATTTTTGTTTTTGTTTATCATTAGCTGTTAAGGATTGGCCACAAACATTTCCAAAAAATCTAAAAATAATAAAAACAGAAAAAATTTGTAAAGCCAAGGCGGCTGGCATAAATTCTGCTTTATCATAAACTAAATTAATAATTTCTTCAGACAATAAAAACATCCCAGTAGCAATAGGAAAACCAAAAGCTACTAAATATTTATGTATAAACCCATGAATTCGTTTATATTTTTCAATATTTTCTTTAGAATATTTAAACATCAAGGGAAGTGCGATGTTAAATATCATCTGGGGGATAACAAACAATAATACAATTAATTTTGAAGCAGCTGAATATAGGCCAGCCTCAGTTGTTCCGGCCATTGAGCTAACCATTAAAATACTAACCTGCAAATAAACAACATATAAAACATTATACATAGAATATTGCCAAGATATTTTCAGTTGACCCCTTGTTTCTTTTAATGCAGAAAAATCTGGTTTAACAAATTTTCTTAAATATAAATAAATTCCTGAAGATAATATTAAATATCCTATTAATTGAAAAAATACAATTACATATAATGCAATTTCTTTATTAACAGTAGTTTTAGATAAAATATAAATACTAATAAATATTAATGCGCTTACAATAATTTCCAGTAAAGCTACTTTTTTCATTTTAAGTAAAATTCTAAGCACTGCTCGAAGTGGTTTTCTAAATTCAAAGAACATATAAGCTACACCCAAAATAATAACCAATATCATTATTCTAAATTCATATCCTAAACTAAATCCCACTATTAAAGCCAGGGAATAGAATATAAATGAAGCCACTAATTGAACTGCTAAAGTATTTCCTAAATAATATTTTATCTTTTCCCTTACTCGTGAACCCTCTTTTATCATTAAAATAACCATGCCAATATCATTGGCCACAATAAAGGTGTTAACCAGAGCCAGAGCTGTAGAAAACACCCCAAACAATTCAACGCCTAAGAATCTGGCAATAATAATTTGCGTTAAAGCATTAAAAACCTGAAATAATATTCTAGCCACTAAAATACTGGATAAATTTTCTACAATTTTTTTAAAAATCATTTACGTACTAATATGTTAGCCATAAAACCAAAATGCATACAAAGACCGTTTATTTTCTTATAAATTAAATAAGCAATATTGTCAGGTAGGGTTTTAATTAAAATTGGACTTAGAAAAAAAACAAAAATTAACATTAATCTAAACAAAATATATTTCAGTCTAATTTGAAATCGAAATTTTTCTTGTTTTTGATATTTATAAATATGCGGAAAATATTTTGCTATAAAATCTTCTGGATGAAATTTAGTAATATTATAATTATCAAAATTTTGCGTTATTCTTTTGGTGATAATGGATCGAAGTTTTGTGGGGTTGTGATGTTTAACAACTATTTTTTCATTAAATAATATTTTAAAATTAAAATCAGCTAGTCTTGCCCCAAATTCCATGTCACCGCCATATGCAAGTTTTTCATTAAACCCATTCAACTTTTTAAATACATCTTTTTTAATTGCAAAATTTCTGGTATCAATTCGAGATATTTTTTCTTTAGAAGTAAAATCATTGTAGATTTCATCATATAATCTTTGTTCTAATCGAGCGATTTTATTTTGATTTTCTCCTAAAGTTTTCCCAATTAAAGCATCAGCGGATATTAAATTTTCTAATATTTGATTAATCCATTCTTTGTCCATCTCACAATCCACATCAATAAAACCAAGTATTTCTGCTTCAGCTTTTTTTGCACCCAAATTTCTAGCTCTATATGATCCTGGTTTGTCTAAACTAAAATATTTTGCTTTATATTCATTAGAAAACTCTTTTATTTCAGTATTTTGGGGGTCATTATTTACAATAATAACCTCATATTGGCTTTGTGAAGTATTGGTTTTATCAATAAAAGTTAAGCAAGATTTTAATAAATCTGCATTTAAAACAGGTATAATTATTGATATTTTTGGAGTATTTTCCATAACTTAAGTATTATAGGATAAAAGTTGATTTTTTTCAATGCTAATGGTATATTCTGTTATATGTCAAAATCAAAAAAGCATTTATTCATCCCAATAATCTTATTAATCTTGTTAATCCTGATTCTCTGTGGTTTTTATTTGCGATACAACAATTTAGGGGAAATCAATTTTCAAAATGATGAATATTTTCATTTAGATGCTGGGGTGGGCTTTATCAAAACCGGCGAGTTTGTTTTATGGGATTTTTTAGCAGAAGAAAGTGTTAAAGAATACACCAGGGCTTTTCCTTATACATGGATAGTTGCTTCCACTTTTTCCATATTTGAAATTAATGAATTTTATGGTCGCTTGCCATCATTAATTTTTGGCTTATTATTATTACCGCTTTTGTATTTTATTTCTTTCAGGGTATCTAAAAATCATTTAATTAGTTTAAGTGTTTTAGCTTTGGGCGTATTTGATAGCTTGCTAATTTGGTCGTCTAGACTTTCTCGTATGTATTCTTTATTTGTTTTATTATTTTTAATAGCTTGTTATTTAATTTATTTGGGCTTTGAAAAAAATAAACAGAAAATAAATTATTATTATTTAGGTGCGGGTGGAATAGTATTATTTTTTTCATATCTTGTTCATGAATCAGCCCTTTTAATTGGTTTGGGATTATTTTTATATTTCATAATTAATTCAATTCGTGAACTTGTTAAGAAAAATAAAAAACCAAATAAATATTATATATCTTCATTAATAATGTTTATATTATTAACTGGAGCAGGTATTATTCATTTTTTTATACATCCTTTAGTAATTAGTGATTACATCGCTCTTAGAAGTGCACCAAATTATGAATATTTATTAAATTCCGTTAATCAGCTTAGAATTTATTATTTTGCGTGGATTATTTTATTAACTGGCTTAATTTTTTCTATTATTAAATGGCAAAAAATTAAATTATATTTTTATTCATTATTTATTCCAGTTTTATTATTTTTTACTTTTTTTGCTGGCCGGTATCCAGCTAAAAAATATATTTTATTTATTATTCCTTTCATTTTGATTTTATATGCAGACAGTATTTATGAAATAATAAAATTAATTTTTAAAAAACAAAAAAAACAAATTATTTTAGGAATTTTTATTATATTATTTTTATTAATTGGTCCGATTTATTCTTGGCCAGGGGTAGATGAGAATTTAGTATTTCAAAAAGCTCGAGCAGATATTAATTACGAACAAGATGAGGTTCATAATTTTAGAGATGCTTACAAATATATTGAAGATAAATATAAATTTGGAGAACCAATTTTAATTCAGGGCGCTCATACATATTATTTTTCTAACCCAGATCTTGAATTAATTAGTCTAAAAAAAGACAAAGAATTTACTAAAAAAGAAATCAAGCAAATAATGGAAAATAATATTTCAGGTTGGGTAGTTTGGCCTAAATACAAGGATTACCATTTAAAATATAAAGTAAAGGAATATATTCAAAAAAATTCTAAGAAAATAAAGAAAATAAATCACACTAATGTTCACGTCTATCATTGGGATAATAAATAAACCTAAAATCTATTCAATAATTTTTTGGTTAATTTCTATTGTTATCTTTTGTATTCTTATTATTCAGAATTCAAAATTTTTAATAAATAATTATTGGTTTTTAAATATTGACTACCCATTATTTTTCATTGGTATTATAATTTTTTATTTTTGCCTATATCTAATAGACCCTAAAAGATTTATTAATATTTTAGAAAAATTAAAAAAATTAAAAATTTTATATTTAGTCTTACTTATTATTTCTAGTAGCTTATTTGTTATTAAAATATTTTCCGAAATTTTAGATCAAAAATATATTTCAAATTTTCTAGTATTTTTTCTGTTATTTTTAGGATTAAGTTTATGGTCATATTGGGACAATATAATAAATATTTTTAAAAAAATAAGGTTTAAAAAATATTTATGGCTAATACTAATTTTAATAGTTGGTTTAATAATCAGATTAATAGGCGCTTATTATGCTAACGCTAATTTAGACGAGGGTAATTGGATATATGATGCTTGGATGATAGCTGAAGGCTTAACCCCCTTTAAAGACTTCTTTTCTCGCGAGCCAATATATTTTTATTTTACCGCTCCTTTTGTTAAATTGTTTGGAACCAGTTTATTTATTAATCGAATTTTTTCAGCAATTCTTAGCACCATTACAATTGTTTTTGTTTATTTGATTGGTAATAAAATCAAAAATGAAAAAGTTGGATTAATTTCTGCTTTAATTTTTGCTATCACACCAGCTGTAGTTTTTGCTAGCTGGGATGTAGGTAATGGACCCGCTTTTTATTTACTTACTAGCATAATTTTTTATTTATTTTTGCTATTTTTAGCCAAACCAAAATTATGGTTAGCTGGATTAATCGGTTTATTATTTGGCATATCCATCCATTTTAGTAGGTTGGCTATTTTTTATTATATTATTTTTCCTTATATTTTTGTTTTTTATTTAATTCCTAAAACTAAAATTAAACAAGTAATTGGCAATTATTTATTTTTTTGGATAGTCTCCGGTCTAGGCCTTATCCCATTAATGCTTTATTATGTTAATTTAATAGGTTGGGACGCCTTTGATGTCGCTTACGGATTCACAGCTCTATTAAAAGGGTATGCTGCCGGATTAGTATTATTTTTTATTTATCTAATAATAGGTAAATTTATTTATCCAAATAAGAAAATTTGGAATATTTTAAAATTAATAATAATTTTAGGAATAATTTTATTTTCAATTTATTCGTTTTTCACAATTGGTATTCCATATAGTTATAAATTTAGGATAATTTATAACATTTTTATGCAAGTTACTTTTCTGTTTCTTCCAATATTTTTGCTCTTATTTAATTTTATTAAAAATAATATTAAAAATAAGAAAATTTCATGGTCAATAATTGGAGTTAGTTCTTTTTTATTATTTTTATTAAATTACTATGGATTTCATTTAGAGCAAAATTTACGAATATTTAGTACTAGACCAATTCCAAATAATTACGAGGCATGTTATTGGTTGATATTTGCTTTATTAATATTTTTGTTTATAAATTTAATTTATAAAAAAATAGATATAAAAATTACAAAAAATTCTCTTTTATTTCCTTTATTACTTTTATTCCTTACTCCTCTTTCTTTTTATTTAATTCATGTTCAAATAAATGTTTCAAATTTTAAATCATTTATAGTCTTAGGATCTGTCCTTTGCGGATATATAATATATAAATTACATCACCACCGTTTATTTATGATTTGTTTGATTTTACTATTTTTCTTAAATGCTGGATTTTATCTACAAACCGATATTCGTGACCGGCTGTGGAGCCAAAAATTGATATCAGACGTGGTTCAAGACATAAAAGCTAATACTAGACCAAATGAAGAAATATATGCAGCTGGTACCATTTTTGCCACTGAAGCTCATAGGCGAATTGCCCTAGATATATCTCATCCATTAATTTACGGTGACGAGCATGTAGATATGGCAAATTATGAAGGGCTAGATTCAGTCCCCACACCTCAAGAAATCGCAGATTATTTAGAAGATAATGTGAATTACATAGTCATGGATCACCGAACTAAAATGCTATTTGAAAATAATGAAGAATTAAAAAAACTCCAAGAGGATGGAGTATTTAAAAAAACCAAAAAAATAGATATAATTAATATTTTTGAAAAATCTCCTCCAAGTTCTGATTAATTTTTCTTGCATCAAATTTTTCTTGCATCAAATTTTTTCCTTCTAATCCAATTTGCTTCAATTTTTCTTTATTTGAATAAGTCCAATTTATTTTATCAATAAATTCTTGTTTTGAATTCGC
>JBDRII010000112.1:0-12455 GCA_043816085.1 Patescibacteria group bacterium
CCATAATTTTCAGCCGAGGTTAAAAATAGCCCTTCTTTAGCCCTGGTCATTGCTACATAAAAAAGCCTACGTTCTTCTTGGATGTGAACATCGCCCCCTGGTAAGTCTTCCCGAACCAATTCATCTGGCAGCATTATTGGATCACTTCTTTTAATTGAAGGAAATCTTTTATCAACTAAATTCACAATAAAAACATATTTAAATTCCAAGCCTTTTGCGCCATGCACAGTCATAATTTTAACTGACTCTGGCCCTTCATCAAAATTTGCCTGTAAATTACCTTTTTCTCCAGCTTCTTGCATTAAATTAATTTGGGCAATAAATCGTACCACTGTTTTTTCATCTGCATTTTCTTCAAAATTTTGAATATATTTATAAAATTGATTTAAATAAATTAATTTTTCTTGAGCCTCTAGCGAATCTTTCTTTGTAATATCTTTTAAATATCCAGATTTATTTAAAAAATTCAACAAAACTGTTCCCACACTTTTTTCTTTAGTTAAATTTGTCCCCTCCTCTACTATTGAAATTATTTTCTCAATTTTTAAAACTGCCTTTTCATCTAATTTCTTATTTGTTTTAGCATTGAGTAATGCCTCCCATAAAGAAAGCGTATTTTTATTAGCATAATCTAATAAATGTAAAATATTCTCATATTCCAAATTAAAAACCTTAAAATTTAAAACTCTAAAAACTGCTCGCGATTCATGATAATTATCTAGCAGCCTCAAATATGCCATCATATCCAAAACAATAGTTTTGCTAAATAAGCCCTTAGAAGCTAAAAACTGGTATGGGATATTACCTCTTTCAAAATATGGAATAAATTGATCAGCCTGATTATTTGCCCTGATTAATATCGCAAAATCATTCCAAGATACATCTCCTTTTTTTAATTCAATTATTTTTTCTATAACTTTTTTGGCTTCTTCTTCGGCTGATTTAAAAGGTAAATATTCAATAACTGAATTTTTAACAACCTCAGCCTTTAATTTTTTATTTATTTTTAATTTTGACTCTAATCTTTCTGGATCATTTAATTTAATAAATTTATGCGATAAATCCAAAATATTTTGTCCTGATCTATAATTATTAACTAAAATTATTTCTTCAGCCTTGGGAAAGTCTTTTTTAAATTCTAAAATATTAGAAACAGAGGCACCCCTAAATTTATATATAGCCTGATCATCATCCCCTACTACCATTAAATTATTATCCGGAGCAGCCAACATTTTTATCAGCTCATACTGAGCGTAATTTGTATCTTGAAACTCATCAACTAATAAATATTTAAACTGTTTTTGATATTTTTTTAATATTTCCGGCCTGGCTTTAAATAATTGGATAGTATAAGTTATTAAATCTCCAAAATCTAAAGCATTGTTTTCTAATAAAACTTTTTGATATATGGCATAGGCCGAGGCTACTTCCCCCACCCTTTTAGCCTCATTGTCTTCATCAGTTTCTTTTGAATCAGTATTTTGTTTTAATTCATCACTAAACTCTGTATATTCTTTAATTGAAATATTTTCATCCTTCGTCCTAGAAAAATGTTTGACTAAAGCTTCAATAAATTTTGTGGGATTAGCTTTGGGCTTGTAATAATCTAATTCAAACTGGTCTAAATTTTCTCTAATCAAAAGCCACTGATCTGTTTCAGACAATAATTTAAAATTTGTAGGCAAACCAATATCTATGGCATGTTGTTTTAATATGCGTTCACAAAAACTATGAAAAGTTGAAATCCATAAATCAAAATAACCCAACGGAAGAATTGCCTCTACCCTTTCTTCCATTTCGGAGGCGGCCTTGTCCGTAAAAGTTAAAGCTAGCACCTCATCAGCTGGTACTTTCTTTTCTACAATTAACCAAGCAATTCGACGAGTAATTACCGTAGTCTTTCCTGTACCTGCTCCTGCCACAATTAAAAACGGCCCTCCTTTTCCTGTGACCGCCTCTTTTTGCTCGCTATTCAGGCCTTTTAATATGTTTTCCATAATATTATTTTAACAAATTTTTGTACTTTGGGCTAATATATCTATATTTAATAAATAACCTGTTATATTTTTCATCTAAACAATGTTTATTATTATTAAAATAAATATATTTAATTTTTTTAATAAATTCGTTTTGATTTCTTATGTAATGATCATAAAAACCATTTTCCCAAAATTTATTGTTTAATTTGAAATTTTCTAACTTCGCAGTTCCAGGATTAATAATTTTAATTGATTTAATCTTATTGTCAGCATTTCTATAATAATGGACATAATGTGGTTGATTTAATTGGTAGCACAGGGTTTTATAACCCTGTGCTACAACCTCTTTATTAATTTCTGCAAATTTACAATGACACTGCTTATTACATATATATTCATAATTCAATAATAAATTATTATTTAATAATTTTTTTATATTATTCGCTGTTGCTCCTTTAATATCATGTATGATATCTGATATCTGTTTTCCAAAAACAGGTTTAAATAATATATTTAAATGACAGGGTGATATTGAATATGAATAAATATAAAATTTATATTTTTTTTGGTATATCCAAATTTTTTCTTTTAGAATATTACAAGTCTTTTCATCTGTAAAAAGAGGAATATTGTTCCAAATATTAGTAATAATAAAATAATCAACCTCATCTTTATATATTCTTTTATTTCTTCCCATAAAAAAACGTCTGCTTAATTTTTATTAAGGAGACGTTGAACAATTTTATTATATCACATTTCTTATAAAACTTGAAAAAATCGTAATAAAACCGTATCATGTATATATAACTAATATATTTAATAATATGAAATTTCTAAAATATTCATTTGTGTCTTTAATTTTGTTTTTTCTAGCATTTTCTGCTCAAGCTGAATACCGAGAACCAGACAATCCATCCCCTACTATTAATGGATTAGAATACAGCTTCTATGATATGCATATGATTTTTCAGCTTCCGGAATTTAATGACTACACTCCAGACGAAACAGGCACTATTGGAAATTTTGTTATTAATGAAGTAACTGATGAGGGCGCTACTTTTGCTATAAAATTTGAAGGATATGTAGATGTTCCTACAAAAGGTGTATATACTTTTTATACAAATTCTGATGATGGAAGTAAATTATATATTGGCGAAACCGAAGTTGTTGATAATGATGGTTTACATAAAGAACATGAGGAATCAGGCACTATTGAATTAGACAAAGGTAAGCATGCCATTACTGTAGACTTTTTTGAAAATTACGGACATGAAATTCTAGATGTATATTATTCAGGACCAGGCATTACCAAAAAGAAAATTCCCAGCTCTGTATTATATCGTATTGGCGAAGCTGAAGAAGATGACGATGACGATACTGATAATACTGAATATTTATATGGTGAATGCGTTCAACCCATCAAATCTATAAAAGGTACCTCAAATGGAAGAGTTAAGGTGACATATGATGACGATAGTCAAGAAACATACGATGCCTTTAATTTCATTGGCAAAAGAAAACCCAAAGTAAAAAGCTATAGTAATAGTAATTTTATTATATTACTAGCTCCCAAATCAAAATATGTCAAAATAATGAATGGCTGCAATGGAGTAATTGGTGACACACAAAAAGTAGCCAAAAAAGAACAAGATCATGGTTCACTAAAATTATTAGATGCTCGATATGACAGCTCTCTTGAAGCTGTTATCACCTCTACTTTAAATAAATACGTTAAATTATCACTTATTCGAATAAACATCGACGATAAAACTTTTGGCAAAAAAGCTAAAAAAAGATTTTATTCAGAAGAAAACATTGCTGCCAGAAAAACCAAAAGACGAAAAAGAGGTGGTGTTCATAAAATTGTTGTCCGAAATGCTGATGCCGAAACCATAAAAAGCTTTAAAGTCACCAAAAAATACAACTTAAAATCTTCAACAAATTCATAATTTGACATTTTATATTAAAAACCTCTTAATATATTTTCTATTTTATCCACACATACCACTAATTTAAATTGACAGAAATTCTATTTTGCCCTATCCTGTTATTAAATTTAATCCTTATTTTATTGAGTTTTATTAACCTCATTATATTTTTATGACGCAAAATAACGCAATCAATCAAATTAAACAACAAGAAACAGCCAGCGAAGAAAAAATAGCTAAAACAAAAGCTAATAATGAAGAAAAACTAAGAATATTAGTGGCTGAATTAGAAGAAAAAGTAAAAAATGCCGAAGATTACTTGGAAAAAGAGAAAGAACAAGTGCTTCAAGATGCTAAAAACAAAATCGAAGAAATAAAAACCCAAGGAACATCCCAGCTAAAAAAACAAATTGACTCCCTAAATAACATTTCTGGAGACAAAATGACAAAAGCTGAGGACCAAATAGTAAATCGTATAATGGAATAACCATGGCAGTAAATCTTGTCACCAAAATAAATTTAATATCTTTAAACCAATATAAAGATAAAATAATAGACCTCTTACATGAAAATGGGGTTGTACAAATTTTGGCTGCCGAAGAAAGCAAAGAAACCTCCTCATCTGATTTTGAATACGATTTAGCTCAAGTTAAATTTGCCTTAAAATTCTTAAAAAAATACGAAAATAAAAAATCTATTTCCGAAAAATTTCAAGGTGATGCCGTATCTATTTCTGAAACAAAACTCCAAAAAACAATATCTGAATTTGAATATAAAAAAATTATTGAAGAAATCTCTGACCTAGAAGCTACCATTAACAAAGCTCAAAACAATATTTCAAAATACCAAAGTGAAATCGAAGCCCTGACTATCTGGAAAGGGCTTAATTTAATTCCCCAAGATCTGGGCGAAACAAAATTTACTCATTCTAGCGTTGGCAGTATAGATAAAGAAAATTTTGAAATTTTATTAAATAAAATCAAACAATTTGAAAAAGAAACTGACATCACAAAAGTAAACGCTGATGACAAAAAACAATATTTTGCTCTAGTTTGTGAAAAAAATATTTATCCAAAAATTAAAAAAAATCTAACAGAACTTGGATACGAAGAAGCAATCATCCCCTATCCTAATAGAACTCCAAAAACCGCTTTAGCTAATCTAAGAGAAAATATTAGTACATCCGAAGAAGAAATCAAAAAAACTGAAAAAACAATAAAAAATTATACTAAACATACATCTAATTTAAAAATAATTTTTGATTATTTAACCTGGCAATTAGAAAAAGATGCTGCTAAAAATACTTTGGCTGAAACCAAAGAATCTTTTAGCTTACTAGCTTGGATTGAAAAAGAACAACTTAAACCTTTGGGAGAAAAAATCAATAAAATTACTAAGCAATATACTTTTGAAGAAATTCCTATAAAAGAAGACGAATCTGTCCCTGTTCCATTAAAAAATAAAGAGCTTATCTCTCCTTTTGAAATGGTAACTGGAATCTATGGCATGCCTCTTTCCAAAGAACCTGATCCAACACCATATTTAGCTGGATTTTTTACTATTTTCTTTGGTATGTGTTTAACTGATGCTGGTTATGGATTGGTATTAGCTGCGCTTTCATTTGCAGCCATTAAAATTTTTAAAATCCCTAAAGAAAAAAGTAAATTATTCAAAGTATTAATCTGGGGTGGCTTGTCCACTTTTGTAATAGGAGCCCTATTTGGCGGTTGGTTTGGAATTATTATAGATGAACAATTACCTGCCAATATTTCCAATGTACTAACTTCCATTAGAATTATTGATCCAATAAAAGATCCAATCACAGTTTTAATCATCACCTTAATAATGGGAATAATACAAGTACTAGTCGGTATTGGTGTTTCCTTATATTGGAAAATTAAAAACAACAAAGTAATAGATGGAATATTAGAAGATGGAACTTGGATATATTTTATTTTAACCATCATGTTCTGGATATCAACCAAGGTTGGCGTGTTATCTGAAAGCTGGGCTTGGTCTGTATACTTGGTTTATTCTGGTGTTGCATTGTTAATCCTTTCCCAGGGCCACAAAGAAAAGAAAATCTACATGAAAATATTTAAAGGTGTTGGATCTTTATACGGTATAGTTGGATATTTTTCAGATGTTTTATCATACTCTCGTCTATTAGCATTAGGTCTAGCAACAGGAATTATTGCCATGGTTGTAAATATGATCGGCCTATTAGTTATTGACATGGTTCCCTATGTTGGGTATATACTGGCTATATTCATTTTTATTGGTGGCCACATTTTTAATATGGTAATTAATGTTCTTGGCGCATTTATTCATTCCTCTCGTCTACAATTTGTTGAATTTTTTGGAAAATTCATGGAAGGTGGTGGAGCCAGATTCAAACCTTTTAGAAAAGAAGCAAAATTTATAAATATAATTAAATAATAATTAACATTTAAAATTATGGAAATTGGATTAGCATTAGCAGTTGTCGGTGCCGCCCTAGCCGTAGGTATGGCTGGTACAGGATCTGCTATAGGTATGGGATTAGCAGGGCAAGCCGGTTCTGGCGTTGTCTCTGAAGATCCAGAAAAATTTGGTAAAGTGCTGTTATTAGACGCACTTCCAGGTACTCAGGGTATTTATGGATTCCTTGGTGCAGTGCTTGTTTTACAAAAAGTAGGACTTTTAGGAGGAGAAATTAAACAAATTTCAGTAGGTTTAGGTCTAGCTTTATTATTTGCTTGCCTTCCTATTGCTATCTCTGGTCTTTCCTCTGGTATTTTCCAAGGTAAAGTATCTGCTGCTGGTATGGGTGTTTTAGCTAAAAAACCTGAAGAAATGGGTAAAGCCATTATTTTATCAGCTATGGTAGAAACCTATGCTGTTATTGGTTTACTAGCTACTATCCTACTTGTTAACGGAATTAACCTAGAATAATATGGCGCTAACAGATATATTAAGCGCAATTGATTTAAAAACCGAAGAAGAAATTTCCCAAGTAAACAAAGAACACGAAACCCGAGCTACTAAAATTAAGGGTGAATACGAGGAAAAACTTCATCAGAAAAAAGAAGAATTGCTGCGTGAAATAAAAACAACTGCTGAACGAAAAGTTAGTCAGGCAAGTTTTCAAGTTAAATCACAAGTTGTTGCTAAAGTATTAAGGCAAAAAAGAGAAATTATAAATCAAGTATTTGACAAAGTCTTGGAAAAAATTTCTAATTTTGATGAAGCAAATTCTCAAAAATTGTTACTAAAATTAATCAATGATCTCCCTAAAATAGAAAATGGTGAAATTGTTCCAACCACTGGCAGTGAAGAAAATGTAAAAAAAGCATTAAACAATGCTAACACCAATTTTACAATTGGAAATGAAACTGCAAAGGGCAAAGGCGGATTTGTCTTTAAAGCAGAGGGCTTGGTTATAGATAACACTTGGGAAAAATTAGTTGAACGTGAAAAAGATAATTTAGAAACAGAAATCGCTAATATTTTATTTTATGGCTAGTTATGCATTTGCTAGCGGCCAAATTAGATGTTTGGAAACGCGGCTTTTAACTAAAACTGATATCGAAAGAATGGTAGACGCTCCTGACTTGGAGTCTGCTTTTAAAGTATTTAATGATACTGACTATGCTGATAATCTTCTAGATGTAAAGCCGCATGAGTTTAAAAAAGCTTTAGACGATGATTTTAGCCAAGCTAGAAACACCCTTCTAAGCTTAATTGATAACCAATATCTAGTAAGTCTAATATTTCTTAAAAATGACATTAGAAATATTAAATTATTATTTAAATCTAAATTATCTAAACAAGAAGTGTTAGAAAATTTAAAAGAATTTGGTACTGCTACATCTGAAAACCTAAAAAAATACATTATTGATGAAGACAGCTCCGTTACTATTCCGGATAATGTTAAAAAATTAATTGATGAGGCCAAAGAAAAACTAGCTAGTAATACTGAACCATTAATAATTGACGCTTATTTTGATGAAATTTATTTTCAAGAAACCAAAGAAGCTTCGGCTAGATTGAAAAATAAATTTATTAGTGATTTTTTCAGTCTTCAGCACAAAACTAATACTCTTAAATTCTTTATTCGCGCAAAATTAATGGACAAAAAAACAAATTTTGTCAAAGACTATTTGCCTTCTAAATATTTAAATATTTATGACCGGGATTTAGATGAAGCATTAAGAGCAGTTAATTGGCATGTCTTATTAGATGGCGCTATAGCTGAATTCATAAATGACAAAAATTTATGGAAATTAGAAAAAAGTTTAGAAGAAGCTGAAATTGAATATTTACGTTCTGCTAAAAGAATTTCCTATGGTCCAGAAGTAGTTATTGCTTATTATTATGCCAAAAGAAACGCTATTAGAAATGTTCGTTTAATAATGACAGGAAAACTAAACAAAGTTGAACCGAAAAAAATAAAAGAAAGAATAAGGGAAATATATTAATAAACATAGAAGAAATGGACTATAAAATTGCAATTATTGGAAACAGAGACGCTATTCTAGGCTTTAAAGCTTTGGGCTTAGAAACTCATGATATTAAATCAGAAGAAGACGGATTAAAAGTTTTAAAAACTATTCGAGAAAAAACTGACTATGGCATTATTTTTATAACTGAAAATTGGATGCCAAAATTAGAAAAAGAACTAATCAAATTTCAAGGCCAAGCTTTACCTGCTATTATTGCTGTCCCCTCCCAAGAAGGTGCCAGTGGTGAAGGACTTAAAAATATTTCAAAAATTGTTGAACAAGCAGTTGGTTCTGACATATTGTCTGATAAATAATAAATTTAAATAATTAAATATAAAATAATATAAATTATATGGCTGAAGAAAAAAAAGGAAGAATTACAAAAGTCGCTGGTCCATTAGTCGTAGCTGAAGGCATGGATGATGCTAAAATGTTCGACGTGGTAAAAGTTTCTGATGAAAAACTTATTGGTGAAATTATTGAATTAAAAGGAGACAAAGCCTCTATCCAGGTTTATGAAGAAACATCTGGTATTGGCCCCGGAGAACCTATTTATCTAACAGGTAAACCATTATCAGTAGAATTAGGACCCGGACTTCTTCAAAACTTCTATGACGGAATTCAACGTCCATTAGAATCTTTAATGAAAAAATCTGGAGCATTCATTACCAGGGGTATTGAAGCCAAAGCTTTAGATCGAAAGAAAAAATGGGAATTTAAACCCGTAGCAAAAGTTGGTGACGAAGTAGAAGCTGGTGATATTATTGGTGAAGTTGAAGAAACCACTCTTATCACTCATAAAGTAATGGTACCTTTTGGAGTAAAAGGAAAAATTGAAAAAATTGCCAGCGGCAACTTTACTGTGGAAGAGCCTGTAGCCAAAATTGACGGTACAGACGTTATCATGCTTCAAGTATGGCCTATTAGACAACCCCGAACAATCAAAGAAAAACTTCCTCCCAAGGAAACTCTAGTAACAGGACAAAGAATTATTGATACATTTTTCCCAATTGTTAAAGGTGGAACAGCTTGTGTACCTGGTCCTTTTGGATCTGGCAAAACCGTGGTACAGCATGCTTTATCAAAATGGTCTGATGCTGAAATTATTATCTTTATTGGTTGCGGTGAACGTGGGAATGAAATGACAGATGTATTAACAGAATTTCCCGAACTTAAAGATCCACATTCTGGTGAACCCCTAATGAAAAGAACTGTATTAATTGCTAATACCTCAAACATGCCTGTAGCTGCTCGTGAAGCCTCTATTTATACTGGTATTACTTTAGGTGAATATTATAGAGACATGGGATACAAAGTTGCTCTTATGGCTGACTCTACATCCCGGTGGGCCGAAGCTCTTCGTGAAATTTCAGGTCGTTTAGAAGAAATGCCTGGTGAAGAAGGATACCCTGCTTATCTAGGATCCCGAACAGCTGCTTTTTATGAAAGAGCAGGTTTTGTATCATGTTTAGGTGCAGATGACAGAACAGGTTCATTATCTGTTATTGGCGCTGTATCCCCTCCTGGCGGTGACCTTTCAGAACCTGTTACCCAGAACACCCTAAGAGTAGTAAAAGTTTTCTGGGGTCTAGATGCCCAGCTTGCTTATAGACGTCATTACCCTGCTATTAATTGGTTAACTTCTTATTCTCTATATTTAGAAGACACCGAAGAATTCATGAAAAAAGAAACTGACGAAGATTATGTAGAAATCAGATCTGAATCTATGAAACTATTACAAGAAGAATCTGGTTTACAAGAAATTGTAAAATTAGTTGGTCTAGATGCTCTATCTGGTGAAGAACAATGGCTTCTAGAAATTTCTAAATCTTTAAGAGAAGACTTTTTACAACAAAATGCTTTTGATGATATTGA
Source organism: Patescibacteria group bacterium (assembly GCA_043816085.1). Classification (GTDB taxonomy): domain Bacteria; phylum Patescibacteriota; class Patescibacteriia; order UBA9570; family JAHJKD01; genus JBDRII01. The sequence continues at coordinate 10,267 of JBDRII010000112.1, forward strand.
TGCATATAGTTCAATTAAAAAACAATATCTAATGTTAAAATCTATTGTTACTTTTTATCACGAAGGTCAAGCTGCTTTGAAAAAAGGCATAACATTAAAACAGTTACAAGATCTAGAAAATCTAAAAATTGAGCTTAGTCGTGCTAAATCAATTGAAGAAAAAGATATTGCAGCATTAGATGAATTACTAAAGAAAATTCCTGAAACAGTTCAAAAACTAAAAACTGAAGACTAATAATTATTAATTAATATAATAAATATATGCAAAAGACTTATCAAACAATCAAAGAAATTGCCGGGCCACTTATGGTTGTAGAAAAAGTAACAGATGTTAAGTATGAAGAACTAGTTACTATTGAACTACAAGACGGATCCAAAAGACGTGGCCGTGTACTAGAAATTACCGACGAACACGCAGTAGTTCAATTATTTGAAGAATCACGTGGCGTAGACATAGGCACTACCAAAGCTACCTTTTTAGGTAAAACCATGGAAATCGGTGTTTCCGAAGATCTATTAGGACGTATTTTTGACGGAGCTGGAAAACCTAAAGACAAGGGTCCAGAAATCATTCCCGAGAAAAAATTAGACATTAATGGATCCCCTATTAACCCCTATGCTCGTGATTATCCTAATGACTTCTACCAAACAGGTATTTCCACCATTGATGGTCTAAATCCGCTTGTACGAGGCCAAAAACTACCTATTTTTAGTGGTTCTGGTCTTCCTCATGCTAAAATTGCTGCTCAAATTGCCAGACAAGCTAAAGTAATTTCTGAAGAAAAAGGTGGAGATCAAGAAGACGCAGCTATTGTATTTGCTGCTATGGGCACTACTTTTGAAGAAGCTGAATACTTTATCAACGAATTCAGACAAACTGGCGCCATTGAAAGAGCTTCCTTATTTATGAACCTGGCTGATGATCCTGTAGTTGAACGTATTACTCTTCCTCGAATTGCCTTAACAGTTGCAGAATATCTAGCTTTTGAAAAAGGAAAACACGTATTAGTTATTTTAACTGACATGACAAACTACTGTGAAGCTTTACGTGAAATTTCAGCTGCTAGAAAAGAAATTCCAGGCAGACGTGGATATCCCGGATATCTTTATACTGATCTTGCTACTTTATATGAAAGAGCTGGTCGTATTAAAGATAAACCTGGTTCAGTAACCCAGATTCCTATTCTATCCATGCCTGAAGATGATAAAACTCATCCAATTCCAGATCTTACAGGTTATATTACAGAGGGACAAATCATGCTTTCTCGTGAGCTTTATAAAAAAGACATTTATCCTAACATTGACGTACTTCCATCATTATCTCGTTTAAAAGATAAGGGAATCGGTGAAGGTAAAACAAGAGAAGACCATGCTTCTGTTCTAAACCAGTTATTTGCCGCTTATGCTACTGGTAAAGAAGCCCGAGAATTAGCTATTATTTTAGGTGAAGCTGCCTTAAGCGAAGCTGATAAAAAATATATGGAATTTGCTAACCAATTCGAAGATCAATTTGTTAAACAAGGTATTAATGAAGATCGAACCATTATTGAAACATTGGACCTTGGTTGGAAATTATTATCCATCTTACCTAAATCAGAATTAAAAAGAGTAAAACCAGAAGAGATCGAGAAGTATCTTCCAAAAAAATAAAATTAATTTGCGTAAAGACGCGATTTATCGCGTCTCAAAAAAATGATCCTAAACATAAATCCTACAAGACAGGAATTAATAAAACTTAAAAGAAAGCAGCAAACTGCTATTCGTGGTCATAAATTGCTTAAAGAAAAACGTGACGGTTTAATGAAGCAATTTATGGAAATCATTAGAACAGCTAAAGAAATGCGTAAAAATATGGAGGATAAATTAGCTCAAGGTTTTGAGTCCTTTGTTTTTGCTGCCGCTGACATGCGTCCCGAAGTAATGGAAGAAGCCTTAAGCTTGCCAGCTAAAAAAACCTCTCTGCAGTCTACTACCAAAAATGTAATGAGTGTTAATGTTCCTCAATTCGAATTCAAAGAAGAGGGCGACTTCTTATGCTACTCTTTAAAATCTACTCCATCAGATCTAGATGAAGCTTTAAAAAAGTTTAATGAAGTATTACCAGAAATGGTAAAACTAGCTCAAATCGAGCATTCAGCCAAACTCTTGGCAGAGGAAATTGAAAAAACCAGACGAAGAGTAAACGCCTT
>JBDRII010000113.1:0-5488 GCA_043816085.1 Patescibacteria group bacterium
TATTTTGTTTTGGAGCCGAGCTAAGCTTAGCTCGGGCCAGTCGGTGGAGCTTGGGTGGGCCAACTGCCCTGGCAAGGGCAGCGCATTAGATACCTGTGTTATCTTCAAAATAAGTTCGTGCTTCCTGCATCAGTGACGACATGATGGAACGTTATTTTAAAATACCCTTGGCGGGGTATTTTTTGGTGTTTTTGGCTAGGTGTGGTAAAATATTAGTGTAATTATTATTAAGTTTTAATAAATATAATTTATTTAAAAGTATGAAAAAAATTATTAAAACAATACTTAGCGTGTTGTTATTAAATGTGATATTTGTTTTTTTAATTTTTTATTTGGTTGAAAAATTAGATTTGTATACAACAGGGTCATTTAGTGGTTTTGGTAGTGCTTTTTCTTTGGTTTTTGGTTTGTTTATAGGTAATTTTGTAATTTTATTTGTATCTTTTATTTTTAAATTAATTAAAGGCATAAAACAGCGAAAGTTAAATGCGGTTACGGATGTATCATTTAAAAAGGCAAAATATTATTTCCATTCAAGTTATATTATGCTCATTTTTTTTATTTTTTATTCTTTATTGAATGATTCAGCTATAATAGCTAATAAATTTTTATTTTTATTAATATTTTTGCCTTCTGTTGTTCTATTTATTTTAGCTATGATAAATTATAAAAAGAGTTTACAAAGGAATAATAGAGTATTGAATATAATTTTATTTTATTTATCTATTTATTTGTATTTTTGGTTCATTATTTATTTTGTTTCTTTTATGAATATTAATGTGATAGAAAATACTTTTATAGGCGCTATACGGGACGATCAAATTCCTATAATTGTTTTAATATTGGTTGCTATTATTTTTATATTTTTTATAGCTTATAGAAAAATAAAGTTGGCTAAGAGTAAAAAAGTATAAAAATAAGTATATGCAAAAATATTTTTTTAATATCTAAATCCCACCACCACCCCTTTGACGCCACCATTCGCCAATCACGTACTCCCATGATGACAGGAAAGCTCCCCCGGCTGGCTTGAGCTGAATAAGCTCAAGTATTCAAAACAAATAATTTTAGCCTTTTCCTTTTTAAAAATTTTTTGCGGGGGCTTTAATAATGATAGGGGCTAAAAATTATTTGTTTTGTAGCCGCGCTAAGCTTAGCGCGGTCCAGCCAGGAGGAGCTGGGCGGGCCAACTGCCCTGGCAAGGGCAGCGATCAGAAGCCCGAGTTTTGCTCGAAATAAGTCTTCGCTCTGAGGAGGAGATTCGACATGATGGAACGTTATTTTAAAATACCTTTGCTAAGGTGTTTTTTGCATTTTTTGGCTGATTTTAAGTAAATATTTGATTTTTCTAAGCAAATGTATTATATTAAATAATATAATAAGATAAATGTAGAAACAATATGAATATAAAACCAATCAAAAATCAAAAAGATTATAATATAGCTCTAGCAAGGGTAGAAGAATTGTGGAATGCAAAACCAAATACAAAAGCAGGTTATGAATTTGATATTTTAGTTACTTTAATAGAAAAATATGAAGCTGATAATTATGAAATTTTACCTCCTGATCCTATAGAGGCAATTAAATTTCGCATGGAGCAAATGGGATTAAAGCAAAAGGATTTGGCTGAAATTATTGGAGCTAACCGAGTCTCAGAAATTCTAAACAAAAAAAGAAAATTATCGCTTAATATGATTAGGAGTTTGCATACAAAATTAAATATTCCAACTGAGTCATTAATAAATTGATTTATAAACTTTATTACAAAAAAATACCTCAACAAGGTATTTTTTTGTTGTTTTTAGCTAATTTTAAACCAAATTATATATTTTATTTAACTATTGACATTATTTTTAGTTGTGCTATACTGTACATATGAGTACAGGAAAAAAGAACACAACTCAATACCGTTTTGTGAAATTAGCCAGAATGAATGAAATAATTTTTCATTCTGCTGATTTGGCTAATATTTGGAATATAAAAAATAAAAATACTCTTTATACAACCCTAACAAGATATGTTAAACAAGGTTTGATATTTCGTATTTACAGAGGACTTTATTCAATAAAACCTATTGAGCAGCTTGATCCATATCTATTAGGTCTAAAGGCAATGCACAAGTATTGTTATATAAGTACTGAGACAGTCCTTGCGCAAGCCGGTATTATGCAGCAAAAAATGGATTATATTACTTTGATTGGTTCAAAATCAAAAAGGTTTTTAATAGGAAATTATAATTATTATTGCAGGCAATTAGATGATAAATTTTTATTTCAATATGCTGGAATAATTAAAAAAGACGGCATTAATATTGCAACAACAGAGCGAGCAATAGCTGATTTGTTGTATTTTAATAAAAATGCGTATTTTGATGCCAAAGATAAAATTGATTGGAAAAAAGTTAATAAAATACAAAAAATATTAGGTTATGACTATGATTCTGCCAAATCAAAAAGACGCTATTCATAAAGCCTGGATGTATCGCATATTAACATCAATTTGCGATAATCAGGAATTAGCGGATGCAATATATTTTAAAGGAGGCACTTGCGCTGCCATGCGAGGATTATTAAATAGATTTTCAATTGATCTTGATTTTGATTATGTTGGCAAGCTAAGCGAATTAGCAAAAACAAGAAAAATGCTGGAGCAGGTATTTATTCAATTAGGCTTGGAAATTAAAGATAAGAGCGCAAAAGTACCCCAATATTTTCTTAAATATCCGACAGCTAAAGACGGGGAAAGGAATACTATAAAAATTGATATTACTATGCCGTGTCCAAAATCAAATAAATACGAACTGGTTAGATTATCTGATATTGACAGAATAATCCATTGCCAGACAGTTGAAACAATGTTTGCTAATAAATTAGTGGCTTTAATTAATAGGTATGAAAAAAATAACTCAATTGCCGGGCGAGATATGTATGATATTCATTATTTTTTTATAAACAATTTTAAATATGATAAAGAAGTTATTATTGAAAGAAGGGGAAATAAAGATTTAAAAAAGTTTTTTACTGAATTAATTAATTTTATAGAAAATAATATTACTGATACTATAATTTCACAGGATATAAATATGCTTTTGTCATATCAGGAATTTAAAAAAATAAGAAAAATATTAAAGCAGGAGGTTTTGATGTTTTTAAGAGATGAAATTGAAAGATTAAAATAATTATGAGATATAAGAAGAAAACAAAATGGTGGGTATGGTTAATTAGGATATTTTTCCTTATCTTTCTTGTTTTAATTTGGTGGAATAGATTTCATACTGATGAAGTTCCAAGTTTTGAAGAGCAGATATTAGAAAGCGTTAAAGAAACTCAAAGTAATGAAATAACAAAATCATTGGTTGTTGAATCAATAATAAATGATCAGGAGGAAAAAAATGTTTTACTCAAAGTACCTTTTACGCCTCAGGCCCCTTATGCTGAATGGGATGATGACAGATTTCAAGACGGATGCGAAGAAGCATCAGTATTAATGGCTATGCACTGGGTAAATGATGATCCTTTGACAAAGCAAAAAGCCAAGTCTGCTATTATAGACATGTCTGCGTATCAACAAGAGAATTTTGGCAATTATCATGATACTGATGCTGCTGATACTATTGAACGTTTGTTTAAAGGATATTACAAGTATGATAAAGTTAGGGTAGGTTATAATTTTTCTGTTAATGATGTAAAAGAGGAATTATTTGCTAACAATTTAGTTTTAATACCAACCAATGGCCGTTTATTAAACAATCCGTATTATACGCATCCTGGTCCAGAAACCCATATGTTAGTAATTCGAGGCTATGATCCAAAGACAAATCAGTTTATAACAAACGATCCAGGGACTAAGAGAGGAGAAGAATATTCATATAATGTTGATACAGTGCTTAATGCTGCGATTGATTATCCTACTGGCAACCATGATCCAATTATTGAAATTAAAAGAGCCATGATTGTGGTTGAAAAATAAATATGCGCATTGCTTTAAGTGGTTTATAAACTTGCTTATTTTAGCCAAATATGTTAAATTTGAAATCTATGCGGGTATAGTATAATGGCTATCATGTCAGCCTTCCAAGCTGAAGATACGGGTTCGATTCCCGTTACCCGCTCCAACAAAAATTCATTATTTTTAGGGGGGGGCTCCTAAGAGGAATAGAACTAATTTGACTTATTTATTCTAATCTTATATAATCTTATATAGTTACTAATATAAGATTAATTCCTATGAAAAATACTACAAAATCAAGCAAATTCGATAAAAGGCTTAAAAATATTTCAGCCAGAATTTTGACCAAAATTTTGGAAATTGATGATTATAAAACCAAATGGATAAGTGGAGCAAAGTTAAATCCTCAGGTTTTAGGTCGATTAAAAAAGTCAGTTTTAATCACTTCTGCTGGAGCATCAACCAGAATAGAGGGAGCACAACTGTCAGATGAAGATGTTGAAAAATTGATGAAGGGCATTTCTATTAAAAAGTTTTCTGATAGAGACAAACAGGAAGTTCAGGGGTATTATGAATTGCTACAGAATATTTTTAATGCTTGGGGAAAAATTAAGTTTAGCGAGAATATTATTAAGCATTTTCACAAAGAATTATTAAAATACACAGATAAAGACGTGAAGCATAGGGGTGAATACAAAAAAATTGAAAATAAAGTGGAAGCAATAGATAGTCAAGGCAAAGTTATTGGCACCATTTTTAAAACCTCGCCTGCTTACTTGACTCCTAAAGAAATGCAAGAGTTAATTGAATGGACAAATGAGGCATTCAAAGACAAAAAATATCATTCCTTGCTAATAACTGGAAATTTTATTGTTGAATTTCTTAAAATCCACCCATTTCAAGACGGCAATGGTAGGTTATCTCGTGTGTTGACCAATTTACTCCTACTTCAACAAGGATACCAGTATATGCCCTATGTTTCACACGAAAAATTAGTTGAAGATAATAAATCTGATTACTATGTGGCTTTAAGAAGAAGCCAGAAAACTTTTGGCAGTAAAAAAGAGAACATTGTCCCTTGGTTTGATTTTTTCTTGGATATTTTCTTAAAGCAATCCCAAGTGGCAGTGGATTTATTATCTAAAGAAAACATTGATAAACTATTGTCCCCTAAACAATTAGCAGTCTGGCAGTATTTGAATAAAGTCAATGAAGCCGCGCCAATGGATATCTCCAAACAAACCGGCGTGGCTAGGCCAACAGTTAATCAAGCTCTATATAGACTGATGCAGTTGAAAAAGATTGAACAGATCGGTTTGGGCAGAACAACCAGATACAAAAAACTTTAGAAATATCAGCTAACAACAGAGTCGTTATTTATTATAAATTATAAATTCAGATTTGACAAAATATAATATATATTCTAATATATACTCACCGTCAAATAGCTCTCGTTTTTAAACGGTTTTTTTATTTAATTTTATGTTACAAATAAAACTATCAAGAATTGGCAAAAAAAAGGCTCCAATGTATCGCTTGG
>JBDRII010000114.1:0-4841 GCA_043816085.1 Patescibacteria group bacterium
CGTGCCCTAGAGATTGCCGCTAGCGGTGGCCACAACGTTTCCCTTTCTGGCCCGCCTGGATCTGGCAAAACTATTTTATCTAAAACCATGGTTACTATCATGCCTAGTCTTAAAATAGATGAAGCTTTAGAAATTACCAAAATATATAGCACTGCAAATCTTTTAACTCCCAAAAAACCAATTATTACTGCCAGGCCATTTCGAGCCCCTCACCACTCATCTTCGTCAGCTTCTCTGGTCGGTGGCGGCCGGATTCCCAAACCCGGAGAAATTTCCCTGGCTCATAGAGGTGTTTTGTTTTTAGACGAATTTCCAGAATTCCCGCGGGCCGTCTTAGAGGCTTTGCGCCAGCCCCTAGAAGACAACGTTGTTACAGTTTCTCGGGTCCAGTCCACTGTTTCTTATCCAGCCAATTTCATTTTAGTAGCTGCTCAAAATCCCTGTCCTTGCGGTTTTTTTGGTGATGAAAAAAAAGAATGCTCTTGTTCTGCCTTGCAACGCATTAATTACCAGAAAAAAATATCCGGTCCTATTATTGACCGCATAGACATGTTTGTTCAAGTCCCTCGAATAAAATTTGAAAAACTAAGCAGCAAACAATTATCAGAAAGCTCAGCTAAAATCAGAGCTCGAGTAGAAAAAACCAGAGACATTCAAAGACAGCGTTTTATTAAAAGCAATATTTTACTTAATTCCGAAATGACTAATCAAGAAATAGACAAATTTTGTGAACTAGATTCAAAATGTCAACAATTATTAAAACAAGCCATGACAAAGCTAAACCTCTCTCCTCGTTCTTATTTTCGAATAATTAAACTTTCCCGAACCATTGCTGATTTGGGAAGTTCAGAAAAAATAAAATCCCAGCATGTAGCCGAAGCTCTGCAATACCGGGATGGTTAAATAATTACCACCATCTCTCCTTTTAATTTATTTTTATCTTTTTCTAATATTTTAATTAATTCCAAGGCAGTTCCACGTAGAAACTCTTCATATATTTTAGTTAATTCCCTAGCAATAACGATTTGTTTTCCACAGTCTTTTAAAGATTCTAAAGTTTTTATTATTCGATGACAGCTTTCATAAAAAACTACGGTTTGTTCTTCTTTCTTAATTTGTTTAAACAGTGTTTCTCGACCTTTTTTATGAGGCATAAATCCATAATATACAAACTTAGAAGTATCAACTCCAGCTCCAGACAGGGCAGTAATCAAGGCGCTAGGGCCAGGAATGGGAATTACTTCAATATTGTTATTGATTGCTTCAGAAATTAGTTTAGATCCAGGATCAGATATACCCGGAGTACCAGCATCACTTACTAATGCAATGCTGTTCCCTGCAGTTAACTGAGTAATTAAATAATCAATTTTCTGGACTTTAGAATGCTGATGATAGCTTACTAATTTGTTTTTAATCTCGTATTTATTCAGCAATTTTACAGTCTGCCTGGTATCTTCACAAGCAATTAGATCTACTTCTTTTAATATTCTAATAGCTCTAAAAGTAATATCTTCTAGGTTTCCTATGGGCGTGGCTACTATATATAGTTTATTCATACTTGTCTAAGCTCTAAATTTATGCTATAATGATTAATAGTTATAAACAACTAAATAGATATTAGCATATGTCTGAAAAAATAAAAGTATTAATAGTAGAAGACGATCGCTTTTTAAGCGAATTAATAGCTACTAAATTAGAAAAAGAAGGCTTTGCCATTACCCTAGCCGGAGACGGTGAAGTTGCTTTAGAAAAGCTACAAGGTGAAGTCCCAGATATTATTTTACTTGATATTATGCTTCCCGGTATAGATGGCTTTGAATTTTTAGAAAAGATCAAGGCAGATAAAAGTGCTCCTTCTGCCAAGGTTCCAGTTCTAATACTTTCTAATTTTGGTCAAGAATCTAAAGTAGAAAAAGGCCTTGCTCTTGGCGCTAACGACTATCTAGTAAAAGCAAATTTTACTACAGCTGAAATCGTAGACAAAATTAAAAAAACTATCAAAAAATAAACACACTTCTATAAATTAAAAACGCGCCATTAGCGCGTTTTTAATTTTATTTAATATCCAATTAAGGACTTACGTATTGTAATGGATTATATTTTGTGCCGCCTTGTCTTATCTCAAAGTGAAGATGGGGGCCAGTAGACCAACCAGTTGATCCTTCACCACCAATTACTTGACCCTGAGAAACATATTGGCCGCTAGACACAGCATAAGAAGATAAATGAGCATACAGCGTACTCCAGCCATTTTGATGGTCAACAATAATATAATTACCATATCCACCACCAGAATGCAGCGTAGCTACACCACCAGCTGAAGCATAAATAGCAGTACCCATAGGACCACGGACGTCAACAGCTACATGTCCCCATCTAGAATATTGGGAAATATCATGTGAGGCTGAAGGCCATATAAATTGTCCGCCACCAGATGGAGCAGCTGGTTCAGTAGAAGGTTTAAACACGCTTGTCCAACCACCACTAGTGTTGTCATAAGAAGTAGTAGGGGTGCTAACCTGTGGCTTGGGAGCTACATAAGGAGATCCACCAGGAATAACAATTTCAGTGCCTACTGCAACTAAATCATCATCATCAATACCATTCATATCTTTAACCTCATCTATATCACCTTTATGTTTTGTTACAATGTCTAATAATGTATCACCGCTTTCAACAGTATAAACAACACCAGATACAGGTAATATTTTTAAAGTGTCACCAGGCTTAATTACAGTAGAAGATCCAAGATTATTAGCCCATTGAATAGTAGCTACAGAAACGCTATAGTCTTCGGCAATAGTAGAAATAGTTTCTCCCTCCATTACTTCATGTTCTCTAATGTCAGTGCTATATCCAATGCCAGTTTCTAAAATATTAGTTTTAACCAAGGCAGAACCAGAACCAGCAGTTATTAATTCGTCATGTTCTCCCTCTTCTTCCAATACAGGAATATTAGCAACTAAAGAAGCAGAAGTATCAATGTATCTACCAACTTTTTTAATACTTTCAGCTGTTTCTACAATTTCTTCATCATCACCAATTTCTGGTTGAACAACTTCAGCCAAAGGAGTCTTTTTTTGGAACTCTTCTGATCTTATTTCCTTAGCTTGGATAATATTAGTACTAGAAATAAATAAAGCCAGAATTACTATGACTACATGAACTATATATTTATTGGCAAATAAAAATCCAAATCTCTTTTTAATGCCAAGTGTCTTTTTTAAACGATTAAAAGCAACTAAGTATAGTTTATATACTCGAATAAATAATGGTCTAAATATTTTCCAAATACCATTAAGTAATTTTGCAATATTTAAAAAAAGGAGTCTTATAACTTTCCCTACATTTCTTAACCCTTTTAATATTGTTAGCAACACGCTTACTAAAAATTTTTTCATATAATAATCATTTATTAATCCTTTTAATCTTTTTAATCCTGATCAAAATTAGTCTAGAGTAGTCTATCACAAACATGGTTTCTGTCAAGAAATTTAAAGTATTATTTAGCTAATATTAGCGAAAAAAGAGGTGAAAAACCTTAAAATTTTGCTAATTGTAGTAAAAATGCTAAAATGCCCTCATATGATAAAATATCACCCCAAAAAAATAGAATCAAAATGGCAGGCAAAATGGGATAAAACAGGCATTTTTAGGGCTAAAAATAGCTCAAAAAAAGATAAATATTATATTCTAGTAGAATTTCCCTATCCCTCTGGAGATGGTCTTCACGTTGGTCATTTGCGTTCTTACACAGCTATGGACATTGTAGCCAGAAAAAAGCGTATGCAAGGAAAAAACGTGCTATATCCCATAGGTTGGGACGCTTTTGGCTTGCCAGCTGAAAATTATGCTCTAAAAACTGGCATTCATCCGCGCATTAGTACTGAAAAAAACATTAAAACCTTTAAAAAACAATGCCAAATGATGGGTTTTTCTTTTGACTGGGACCGAGAAATTTCTACTATAACTCCAGACTATTATAAATGGACTCAATGGATTTTTTTACAGTTTTTTAAGAAAAATTTAGCTTATCAAAAAACCATGCCAATTAATTGGTGTCCATCATGTAAAACTGGTTTAGCCAATGAAGAAGTAATAGATGGCAAATGTGAAAGATGCGGAGCTGCAGCCGAGCTAAAAGAAATGAAACAATGGATGCTAAAAATAACTGAATATGCTGATCGTTTAATCGAAGATTTAGATGAAGTAGATTTTTTAGAAAAAATAAAAATTCAACAAAAAAATTGGATAGGAAAATCAGAAGGAGCAGATATTGATTTTTCAATTACAGATTCTAGAGAAAAAATAAAAGTTTTTACTACTCGGCCTGATACTTTATATGGAGCAACCTATATGGTTCTTGCTCCAGAGCATAAATTAATTAATATATTTAAAAATAAAATTAAAAATTTTAGTGAAGTTGAAGAATACATATTAAAAGCAGAAAAGAAATCTGATTTAGAAAGAACAGAATTACAAAAAGAAAAAACTGGAGTTGAATTAAAAGGTGTTAAAGCTATTAATCCAGTTAATCAAAAAGAAATTCCAATTTATATTGCTGATTATGTTTTAATCTCATATGGGAGTGGTGCTATCATGGCAGTACCAGCTCACGATGAAAGAGATTGGGAATTTGCAAAAAAATATGAAATAGAAATTATTAAAGTAATAAATAATAATCAACCAAATAATGAATGTTATATCGGCTCGGGAAAAATAGTAAACTCAGATGAGTTCAATGGAATGGATTGGCAGGAAGCTAAAAAAGCCATGACAAAAAAGGTTAAAGGAAAATTAGCAGTAAATTATAAACTACGTGACTGGATATTTTCCCGGCA
>JBDRII010000115.1:0-2504 GCA_043816085.1 Patescibacteria group bacterium
TTTATCTTACCAAAATGTGATTTTCGATCATTAGTACAGATTGTGACAAAATAAAACCCTGGTGACGCATAATCCCAATTTGGTAATCGAATCGAAGGTATTCGATATTTATTTAAAAATAAATCCATAAAAAAACACCCACTGGTTTTACCTAGAGGATGTTGAACAATGAATTAATGGTATCTTATTAAAATATTTTGTCAATTTTTTGTTATTTGCGTTTATTGTGTTTTTGATATAGGTTTTAGATAGAGATAATTACAATAATATGACAAATGTTGAAAAAAATATAAGTGCCCAGAGGCGTAAAAAAAGATCTGAGAGTGAGGGTGATTTGAATATTTCACATTGGCGAGGTGATTTGCATGCTCATACAAGAACAGACTTAAGTAACCCTGAAACCCCAGAAGAGATTGTTGAAAGAAGAAGGGGCAGTAATTGCGGAGTTGTTCCTTTAGGGGCTTTGGTTCGTTATCATGCTCAAGAAATGAGAAATGAGTTTATTGCCATTACTGATCATTCTCGTGACGGTGATCCAGAAGCGGCTTTAGAAGGAATTACTAAGTGGTTTAGGGGGATGTATTTAAAAAATGAAGATTGGCTAAGGGAAAATTTTCAAAAGACAAAACAAGAGTTAAGTGGTGAAGATATAGAACAAATTGAAGCCAAGGCAAGATCTAATGCTGAGCAACTTGCTTTGTATGGTGATGAAAGGCTAGAGGATGTTTTTCAAGAGATTGATTCTTTATTGGGGCAAGAAGGAGTGCCAATAAGAGTATTTAAAGGCATAGAAGCAAATTTATTACCAGACGGATCATTTGATACTGAAATGATAGATCGAGGAGAATTTGAGCTGGTTAATTGTTCGATTCATCCAGCGGTTGATAGCAAGGGATTTGCACCAATAGTGGAAGATTCAGATAAATATTCTGATCTTACTATAAAAGGAATTGAGCATCCTAAAACAAATATTATATGTCATATGGGATTTGGCTGTGATCGTGAATTTATTGATGAATTGCAATGGGCCAAAATTGCCGAAGCAGCCATTGAAAATAATGTAGCTATAGAGGTAAATATTAAACCAGTAATAGATTGTATTTATAAGGAAATGTTAGATTATGGAAAATATCCTAAAAATGATATTGGCTATAGAGATGTTTTTAGAAAGAGATTGCCAGCTTTGGTTCCAATTTTGTCTTCAGAAAAAATTAAAAAAGTTCTAGGCCCTTATTTTGAAAGAGGACTTAGAATTGCTATAAATACAGACGAGCATAAAGCAAAATTTATTAAAACTGAAGTCACTAAAGATGGCGCTACAGAGGAGTTTATAAAAAGAGATATTAGACTTTGGAGGTGTTTAAAAATAGTTGAGGAATATTTCAATGGGCTTTTTAGTGAATTAGGTATTAATGCCGAGAATATTATTAATACTTATCCGCAAGAGCGGTTAGAACAATTCATGAATAAAACTGCTTAGTTTTTTTCATCAATGTCCATCTATAATCTTCATTTGGTTTCACAATTTTATGTTTGTATGGATTTTTTTCGATGTATTCAATATGTTTTTTGAAATCTACTTCGTTCCTAATAATGTGGTCTCTAAATGATTTTTGCCATTTAAATTTTTTAGGATAAATATTATGGTTATATTTATTTTGAAAAATAAAATTATAATCTTTCATTTTTTCTTCCATCCATAATATTTTTTGTTTTTGAATCTTGTTTAAATTTTTAAAACGGTTTTTGTTTGATTTTTGAAGGCGAAGATCGCGATCTTCGCCTTCATGATTTTGTTCAAAATTTTCTTTTATTAAAATGTTAATATCTCTGGAAGCATGTCTTTTAACAAATTTTATGATATCTGAAATATTATTATTTAATGGATTTAGCATTAAATGAATATGATCCAATAAAATAACATATCCATATAATTTAAAATTATAAAAATATTTACAAATGTCTATTTCATTAATAAATATTTGATTAAATATTTTTTCATTAAAAAAATTATACCTATCTTGAGTTATTAAAGTAATAAAATATATTTTGTTACTTTCGTATATCCTTTTTTGAGAATTTTTGTGTAGTTTAAAATTTTTCATAAAAAAACACCCACTGGTTTTACCTAGAGGATGTTGAACAATGGATTAATAATATCTTATTCTTTTATTTTGTCAATTTTTTTTGGTCTTGATTTTAATCAGGATTTTTTTTATAATAAGATAAGACTAAATATTAAAATTTTTTATGAATAAGCAAACAGACAGACAAAAATATGGAAGATTAATAACAAAGTATGACACTAAAAATGTTTTAGGGTCAGTGGATTTGTTCCCGGAACAAGTATGGGATGCTTGGCAAGCAATGAAAAAAGTAAAGCTTCCCCTCAGCTATAAAAAAATAGACAAGATAGTATTGTTTGGCATGGGCGGTTCTGCCTTGGGAATAGATGTGGCTAGGGCTTTATATGGAAATGAGATTAACATTCCCATAGAAATAGT
>JBDRII010000116.1:0-3604 GCA_043816085.1 Patescibacteria group bacterium
TTATCTGATGACGAAGTAGAATATAAAAACGAAAAAGGAAAACTATATTGGATAAAATATGGTCCCTTTACTCTGGCTACAGCCCGGCCAGAAACCAAATTAGGCGATACTGCCGTAGCTGTCCATCCAGATGATAAGCGATATAAAGATATGGTAGGAAAGAAATATATGATTCCGGGTGCATTAGGAGAATTTGAAATTACAGTAGTAGCAGATAAGGCAGTAGATATGGAATTTGGATCAGGCGCTATTAAAGTCACACCAGGACACAGTGTAACTGATTTTGAAATTTCTAAGAGACATAATCTTCCAGTTAAAAAAATAATTGACGAAAAAGGGCAGATGATGGCTAATTGTGGAAAATATAAAGGCATGACAACTTTAGAGTGTAGGGAAGCTATTGTAAAGGATATGGAAAAAATGGGATTAATAGAAAAGATTGAGGATTATGATCATAATCTATCAGTATGTTATCGTTGCGGACACACAATTGAGCCCCTAGTTTCTGACCAGTGGTTTATCGACGTAAATAAAAAAATTAAAAAATTAGGTGATAAATCTTTAAAAGAAAAATCTCTGGAAGTAGTTAAAAATGGTGACATCAAAATTATTCCAGATCGGTTTGAGAAAATTTATTACCATTGGATAGAAAATTTACATGACTGGTGCATTTCTAGGCAAATTTGGTTTGGCCACCGTATGCCTGTTTATTATAAAAAAGATGATAAACAAAAAAAAGATCCAATAGTAAGTATGGAAAATCTAGGTGAACAGTATATTCAGGAGCAAGACACTCTAGACACTTGGTTTAGTTCAGGCTTATGGACTTTTTCTACTTTAGGATACCCTGAAAAAACTAAAGACCTAAAAAATTATCACCCAACCGATGTAATGGAAACAGGTTATGATATTTTATTTTTCTGGGTAGCCAGAATGATTCTAATGACCACTTATGCTATGGACGAGGTTCCCTTTAAAACAGTTTACCTCCATGGATTAGTTCGAACCAGGGACGGCAGTAAAATGAGCAAATCCAAACCAGCCACTATTATCGACCCCTTAGACATGATAAAAGAATTTGGTACAGACTCGTTAAGACTTTCTTTATTAATAGGTACCTCTCCTGGAAATGATATTAAATTATATAAAGAAAAAATTGCTGGATACCGAAATTTTGTAAATAAATTATGGAATGTATCAAGATATATATTAACGAGCCATGATATTCCAAAAAATTATAAAAAACCAAAACCAGAAACTGTCAGTGACAAAGCTATATTAACTTTATTTGACGAAATAATAGAGAAAACTACAAAAGACATAGATAATTTTCAATTTGGTGCAGCCGGAGACCGTCTTTATGATTTTTTATGGCATGAATTTGCAGATTGGTATCTAGAAATTTCTAAATTTGAAAAAACTGACTCTAAGCCAGAAATTTTATATTACATATTAACTAATTTACTAAAATTACTTCATCCCATGGTCCCCTTTGTTACAGAAGAAATCTGGAAGAACCTTAATCAACCAGAGATGTTAATGATAACTACTTGGCCAAAACCAAAAAAATATAATTTTACAGATGAAGTTAAAAAATATAAATTATTAAAAGGTATTATTATAGAAATTAATTCTTTAAGAGGATTACATAAAATTGAACCATGTAAGATAATAGAATTTAAAAATAGAATTCCATTGGATAATGATGAAATAAAAATAATTGAAAATAGAGCTAGAGTTAAATTTATTAAAACATTGCCAGACAAAGGCGTCGTTTCTACTTTTGCAGTTGATTTATTGTTAGGTGATATTATTGATTTAGCCAAAGAAAAATTAAAGCTTGATAAAAATAAAAAAGAATTGGAAAAATATATTATTCAATTAGAAAAGAAATTAGGAAATAAAAAATATAGAGAAAATGCTTCAGAAGAAATCCAAGAACAAGACGAATTAAGACACAAACAAAAAAAGAAGGAATTAAAATATTTACAGGAATATATTAGGGAGTTTAAATAAATAACCGCGAGGCACTGTACTCGCGGTTATTAATGATATGAATAACCCGGGGTGCGGTGCCCCCGGGTTATCATTTTTACTCAAATTCAGCGCCGGCAACCTTAAATACTTCTTCAACAGTAGTAACCCCCTCTAGGGATTTAAGAAGTCCGTCTTGAAGCATGGTCAGCATACCAGCTTTATGGGTAAGGTCTCGCATTTGATATTCTGAAACTTCACCAGAAAGTATAAGTGTTTCAATTTCCGGAGTGATAGTAAACACCTCATAAATACCAATTCGGCCTTTAAGACCCTTGCTGTCACACTCTTGGCATCCCTTTCCTTTATAAAATTTCAATTTATCTAGATCAGGCTTTTTTTCACCTGAATTTTCTGGAATATTGTTTAGTACTTTTTTCACTTTTTCTAGCATTTCAAATTCCAAGGTTGCTTCAGTTTTACATTTAGTACATATTGTTCGAACCAATCTCTGCCCAATTACTGCATTAATAGCTGGAGCTAGTAAAAATGGCTTCACACCCATGGAGAGAAACCTGGGAATTGCCCCAGCTGCATCATTAGTATGAATAGTAGAAAGTAATAGATGACCAGTTAAAGCAGCCTGGATGGCAGTTTCAGCAGTTTCTAAATCTCTGATTTCGCCTACCATAATAGTATCAGGGTCTTGCCTAAGAATTGACCGAAGACCCTTAGAAAAAGTATAATCTTTAGAATGGTCAATTTGGCTTTGGGCAATACCTTTTAATTTATATTCAATTGGATTCTCTAAAGTAATAATTTTAGTTTCTGGTGTATTTAATTTGTTCAAGATGGCATACAAAGTAGTGGTTTTACCAGATCCAGTCGGACCAGTAGTAACTACCATACCATTAGGTTTTTCTATTTCATTTTTTAATCGTTCAAAAGTCTTTTCTCTTAAACCTAACTTTTCAAAAGTTAAAGAAATTGAACCAGACCGAAGCAGTCTCATTACTACAGATTCTCCAAAAGATGTAGGTAAACAAGAAACACGAATTTCCATTTTCTCTTTAGTAGATTTTATTGAAATCCGGCCATCTTGTGGTACATTAGAAATATTTAATTTTAAACCAGACAAAGATTTAATCCTCATTATCATTTTATGCCACAGCTCTTTAGGCACTCTGGCCACCACTTGTAAAATACCATCTATTCGAAATCTAATAGCAATATCTTCTTCTTCTGCTTCAATATGAATATCAGAAGAGCCAGCATTCATAGCCGAAGATACTATCATGGCAAAAGCATCAGTCATAGAGTTTTCCTGAATTCCCTTTTCTAAATCTGGAAATGTTTTTATTTCTTCTTTAAATTTATCTAATTGTTCCTGGGTAATTTTTACACCAAACTCTACTTTTCGGATTTTAGCTACTGCTTTATAAAGTTTAAAGCCTTCATTAAAACTATGTTTAGAAGTCAGGTATAAGGCAATTTTTTCCCTAGGGAATTTTTTCTGTAATTTATTAATAACCTCATGTATATTTGGGTTATCAGGATCAGTGGTAGCCACTCTAATTTGTCCTTCTAAATGAAAAAAGCAAATAATTTTGTTTTCCTTAGAGTCTTCTTC
>JBDRII010000117.1:0-3784 GCA_043816085.1 Patescibacteria group bacterium
GTCTTTGAGCATGGTTTTTTATTTTCTAAAAATTGTTTATTTAGACATTTCTAATAATTCCCACATAGTTTCTTCTTTTAAACTTTTAATATTATTAGAAATTAAAAGTTTTATTATGACTTTATGATATTTCATTTTTTCTAAAATAAATAATTTTGTTAGAAAGGCTCTTTTCCCATCAAGCCAAGAAAAAAGACTTTGGGATGAGAACTGGTGATAAGCTTCGTATTCATAAAGGCCATCTTCGCATTCACCGCATTCAAGAATTATTCCTCTTAAAAGTTGGAGGCATTTATCAAATTTTTTTTCTAATCGTAAAATTTGAGCGCTTGCTATTATATTTTCTGCCTCTTCTTTTGTAGATAATAATAGATCTTCGTATGTATATATAGCCTCCTTCTTATTATTCATTTTTTCATATGTTATGGCTGTTTGAAAAAGGGCTTCTTTAAAAAACTGGTAGCACAATTGATACATATCAGGGTCTTCATAATTTTCGCCTATCTTGTCTAAATGCTCTACATACAGTTTTTCATTTTCAAAAAATTCTAATATATCTACTCTTGTATATTTTATATTATTTGGGTCTTCATAATTTTTACCTATCTTTATTTTTTGAAGATATTCTAATATTTCTAAATTGTAGAATTTTAGAGCTTCTTTAAAATACTTATGTTTTTGCAACAAATTGCCTTTTTCTATGTTGCCTAGCTCCGAGTTATTTATAATTTCTTCTTTTGTTAACATAAAAATTGTTTAACCACAAAAACCCGCATCAGCTAGGCTTTGCAACCCTATATGCCCCTTTTAAAATAATGAATATCCCTCGGCTATAAAAACACGAATGATTAATTAAATAATCTAAACACCCAGCCAAAAAGACTAAATCCTTTTTGAGATTCGTTTAACGAAGTTTCTATTTGCTGACTCACCTGCTCAAGGGCCTCAATTTGCTCTATAATTTGCAACTGATCTCCCTGGTTCATTATCTGGGTTCTGGCTTCATTCAACTTCTGAATTTGCTCTTTATTCTGCTCTAGTAACTTTTGCGAGTTTTTTATTTCGCCATAATTTGGTCCGATAAAGAATTTTGCAAAACCACTTCTGCTTTGAATTTTTTGTATGCCGGCTTCTAGCTTTTCCTGATTTTGGGTTTGTGTTTGAGCAATTACTTTTATTTCCTGACCAATTCCGCCATTGCGTTCAGCAACCTTAATTATTTCCTGAACAGCATTGGCTACTATGCTTCTTCTTTGCTCCGAAACTGTAATGTTGGAATTATTTTTATTCTCTTCTTTATTCTCCTTGCCCTGCTCTGACGGCGCGAGACTACTCTGCTCCGGAATAGTTGATTCTTTTTGAGCTTGACTGGGCTGAGGCTGCTCTGTTGCTTTTTGTGAATTTTTATTTGTTGCGGAGGCAGAAAGATTGCCCTTCTCGTCAACATCGGGAATAAACAATCTAAAGGAATCCAATTTATTTAAATCCACGTCTTCCAAAATCGAAACACGAGAATAATTATTATTCGTATTTCCGGAAACAATACTTGAATTATTAAGCCATGCTTTAATTGTATCTATAGATAATAGGTATCCCATCGCATTAAGCTGCCCCTTGACTACCGCGGATGGTATGCCTATAAATGTTCCGTTTTTTAAATAAGCACCGCCGCCAGAATTACCGTATTCAAGTATGGCAGTTGTCTTTAAATAACTCCCGTCGGTCCCGCTGAAATCACCGCTTGTATAAGTAATTTTTGTACCAAACTTTGCCGGATAACCATAAGTCATAATTTTGGTGCCTAGGGAAAAATTGACAGTGCCTTTAGTCACATCAACATATGATAGTCTCGCATTCTTTGGATTCCTCATTTTTAAAATGGCGGCATCTTGAGTTGGTGAAATTTTAGTAATATCAGCTATATGCTTATCGCCAAAATATGGCTCGTCATTAAAACCGTCTATGAACCCCACAAGACATCCTAATGTTCCGGCAATAACATGTTTATTGGTTAAAATAGTACCGCTTGAATCTATAACTGTCCCGGAGCCTTGACTGGCTTTATAATTATCAGCCGGGCACCAAAGTTTTACAGTTGCTTTTATAATCGTGTCTTGATTTGAAATTTCATCCGATTCACTTGGCGGAGCCTGTTGCGGCCTGCTTGGAGCCTCGCAATACTGATCGGTTATTGGCGCTGCTGTTTGCACACTTGAACAATCGAATGTCTTGGTACAACTACGATTTTGTATTCCGGAAGCAGAGCAAGAACTCCAGTCGCTACACGACCAAGTGTCAGCGTTACATGGCGGAGCATAAGTACACGACTGGGTAGTCGCTGGGGATAAAACACCTCCAGCACAATCTTTAATCTTATTACATGTTCTTGTTTGAGATCCGACAGAAGAACACGATCCCCAATTGCCACATTGCCAATCGCTTTCTTTGCATGTATTTTCTATCACAACAAAACTAGCCCTATTGCTATATCGAGGACCAGGAGAAAGCGTTATCTGCAAATCATAATTACCAGGTTTTGTTTCTTTAGGGACGGTGATCTCCAGACTGTTGTTATTCCAATTAGAAGAATTAACGTAAAACCAATCAAGATGTTTACCATTTAAATAAAACTGATACATGCTGTCGGGTTTTGTACCAAAATCATTACCAGATATTATTATTTTAGATCCCGCATAAACTTCACCCGGAGATACAGAAGTAATAGTCGGGCTTCTTTTCAACACAGTTAAATACACTGCTTCAGTTTTACCTGCGAACTCGAAGGCATAGCCACAGCCTATTCTCAAATCTCCGCTTTCCTCACCAAAAAAAGTGCGAAATTTTATTTGACTGTCTGTCCAACTATCACCAGATGAAGTGTATATGCCTCTCCTCTTGCCGTTTAAAAAAACATTTCCATCCGGACAGCTACTATAAGAAAAACCCTGACCATTAATCGTTAGAATTTCACCCTCATAAATGGGGTTAGGAGAAATTGATGATAACGAAACAGCTTGTGCCGCTAAAACATAAAAACTGAGCAATAACCACGCGGCAGAAAATAAAATACTAAAAATTGTAAATTGTTTTTTCATAGCGTTGTTAATAATGCTATTAATATTGAAAGAATGCCTAACACTACCGATGTTATTCCTAGCCAAGCTGAAACCTTTATTACATCGTTAGGATGATAGAATGCAAATATAAATATTTTCGCCAACCACTGATACCTTACCTTGGCAATGCACAATTCTACTTCTTCCCCAATCTCTAGATTTAATTTACTTCTATAATATGCCGACATAATAATAGAATTATCTGCTAGAACAAGATCCTCATGTCTATCCAACCATTTCTTTTTTACATTAAAATCAATAATTCTTACTATGGTATATAATTTTATTTTTTCCTCTTTTCTTTTTATTGAAATACTGTCATGTGAACTAATGGCCCCCTGTCTATTAATCCAAATCCATCCCTCGTTGCCTTCCTCCCAAAAAGCCGGCAAGATATTGTACTTTTTATATATTTTATTATCACCCATATTTTTAACGCACTATCGCAATAATAAACTCGGTACTATTCCCCAATCAAAAAACCCACCACGAGTAGTGACCGAAGTCACTCGCACCGGTTTCCCGGCACGGCCAGTTAGACACCCCATGATGGGTTATTTATGTCTAACTGGTCATTTCAACCATGCCCATACCGCTAAAAGCGGAACGAGTTTAGGTCTTTAAGTTGTTGCCTCTATTATCCCGCATTCCCAAAGCGCAGTCAACAC
>JBDRII010000118.1:0-2404 GCA_043816085.1 Patescibacteria group bacterium
AAAATATTGCTAAAAAAATTAGATGAGCAAGGTTACTTAAGGGGTTGAAAAAAAATCTAATTCTGGCATAATAGATTATATGCAAAAATATACATGGGTAATATCAATTATCTTAATTTTAAGTATAACCCTTGGTTTTGGTTTTCTCTATTTTAATGACCATGCTTGGGGTGCCTGGGGTGATGATTCACCAGGTTATTTATATTTAGCTGGTAGAATGCTTCAGGGCGAACCCCTAGTGTTTCAAGATGAATTAGTAAAAAAGGGGATCGAGCATTTTGGGGACGAAAGGCTGGCTCGGTTTTTAACACCCACTCATCATGAAATAATTTCACCAGATGGATGGATGGCATCAATTTATCCTATTGGTTTTTCTATTGTGATGTATTTGGCTGCTAAAATTTCTGGCACAGATTTAGCCATCTATTATCTCACACCCTTATTTGCCGTTGCAAATTTAATATTAATTTTTTTAATTAGTAACTTATTATTTAAATTATTTCAGATTAAAAATAAATTTTATTGGTTATTTAGTTTATTTGCAGCATTAACAGTTGGGCTTTCAAATCTATATTATGACTACGCTATCTCTCAGCCCATGAGAGAAATCCCCTCCTTATTTTTTATATTAATTGCAGTTTATTTATTATTACTCGGAATAAGATATGCCAAAACTGAAAGCGAAAATCGATATTTTCGCCTTAATTATTTTTGTTTTATAGCTAGTATTTTATTGCTTGGATTTGGTTTAAATATTCGCCACACTGGAATTGCTTTTTTACCAGCTTTCGCAGTTTTATTATATTTTTATTTAAAGAAAAAAGAATTAATTCAAAAAAATCTAAAATCAAATTTAAAATTATTAATAATAATTGGAGTTTTATTATTAATTCCATTAATTCCAACCATTTGGAATTCATATGAAATATCTATTCATAAAGAAAAGTTTAGAGAAAAAGACACATCAGGAACTGTACTAGTTTCAAACATTGACCATGTGGGATCGCTTAGCCCAGTAAATATGTTTGATAACCAAGGAAAATATAAACCAGGCAAAGGCGGTTTAAATCTTTACTGGGATATAATGAGCAATATGTCATTGTTGCCATATTTTATGGTCTTGGTTTTATTGGGCATTTTTTATATCTGGCGTCAAAATAAATTTATATCTTCTTTTCTGGTTTTGTGGGTATTAGGCTTTTTAGCGCTGTTTTCAATGTGGATAAATCCATACTCTAGATATATTATTCCAGTGTTTCCTGCATTAGCTATATTAGGCTCATTTGGGTTATATTTTTTAATAACGGATATAGCGCCCAAACTCTTTAAAAACAAGCGTGTTGGTCAATTTTTAGCCTTATTAGTAGTGTTGTCTATAGTGTTTATCTATTCACCAGTCTATACAAAAATAAAGCAAAATATCAAAGAAGAAGTGCTAATAAATAAGGCTATTTCTAAACAAGATTTACTAACTCTAAAAGAAGTGGGAAATCAAACAAAAGGGGAAAAATCTTTATTAATATTCACTGGCCATTGGCAATACGGCTTATCAGAGACTCTAGAGACTCATACTGATATTCGTACAATTAGAATGCCTTTAGAACAGCAAAAATTTGAATTTGACGAACAAAAAGTAAAAGATTTTTTTGACAATTTATTTGAGGAAGGGTATAAAATATACTTCTGGCAGGATTCTGGAACCCAAGCTGTAACTAATGATTTTATATGGGAGCATTATAAAATAAAAGAAATTAATAAATATCAATTTTCATTTACCGAAGAAATAATTTTATATGAACTCAATCCAAAAAATTAACGATATTAAACAATATCAAAAACCGCATGACAGCATTTTCTCAACTCTGTTGACTCGTCATCTTTCTCGTGTATTTACATTCATAATTATAAAACTAGACAAAAAAGCTACGCCAAATCAAGTATCTGTCCTATCTTTTTTATTAGCTATCTTTTCATGTATTTTATTTTTGCATTCTGAATATTGGATTAGAATTATTGGCGTCATATTACTTCAGATTTCTTTTGCCTTAGATTGTTCTGATGGAGAAATTGCCAGGATTCAAAACATGAGCTCAAAATTTGGAGCTTGGTTTGATTCTATTTCAGATCGCATCAAAGAAATTTTTATGTTCAGTGCTTTAACATATCTTGCTTACATTGAATTCCAGGAAATTTACGTTTTATTAATTGGAGCAGGCGCAATTATTTTATGGCTGTTAATTGGATTTTTACGGGAAGCTAAAAAATATTCTTGGCCAGAAAAACGTTCAGCTGAAATGTACATCACTAAAACTATTTATTTAGGTACTACTGATATCACAATTTATTTAGTTTGTTTCGCTATTATATTAAAACTAGAGCTATTTTTATTAGCCCTAGTTTTATT
>JBDRII010000119.1:0-2867 GCA_043816085.1 Patescibacteria group bacterium
ATATGATCTGCAGCTACGCGGTCCGGGTGATGTATATGGAACGCAGCAAAGCGGCTTTTTAGATGCACTAAAATTAGCTACTCTAGCTGACCATCACCTAATCTCTCAAACAAAAGAGGCGGTAACCTCTGTACTGCCTGATTTGAATAAATATAAATTACTTCAGAAAAAATTAGATTATTTTAATAAAAATTTGCACTTGGAATAAATTAATAATGAGTAGGGCTTAAACTATGACCTGCATCTTCTAAATCCTTTTGGGTGGCTATTGATGCACAATTTCGTTCATAATAATCCTTTACCTTCTTAACATAATCAATAGTTTCTATTATATTTGGCACCCCACCCGCCCTTTGAACAGCTCCTTCTCCGGCATTATAACTAGCAGCAGTTAACGCTAGATCGCCATTAATATATGATAAATTATAATTATTATTTAAATACCTGGCTCCCATGGCCAACCATGGCTCCGGATTTTGAGCAATCCACGCTTTACATTCATCAGTATAAGTATCACAATCACCGCATTTATTAAACGAATTTCGGCAAACTCCAACATGGGGAGTTAGACAGCTCTCTGGAGAGCCAGAGGGAAAGCCCAGGCCTATGGCTGTATCTGGCTGTATTTGAACAATCCCATAAGCCCCGCATTCCGATTCTAGATTAGTTCTGAAACTACTTTCAACATAGGCAATTGATTTTAGAAATAATGGATCAATATCCAGCCCCCGAGCTATAGACACACAAGCTTGGTCTAAATCAATTGTTGTACCACTAGGCGTAGTAATGGTCTCGGAACTATAATTATGCATCTGGTCAACATAAGACTCTTCACATTTTTCTATTGTTCCCTTTACTAATGCCTGTAATTGAATTAAGGGGATTTCCATTTCATCTAAACTAACTAATTTTGGATTAATAGTATTTAAAATGACAAATGAACTAAGAGCAATAACTAGGCCTATTACCGCGCCTACTATTCCTTTTTTTGCTTCCCCAATTCTTTGATCATTTCCTCCAGCTAATATCCAATTAATTCCATTAAATACAATTAAAAATAAAGCAATCAAAGCTATTAGCCCTATGCCAAAACGATATAAAATTTTTATATATTCATTGAAGCCAGTGATTGAAGTGGTATTTCCTAATGGAACTTCTAAAATATATTCAGGTGAATCAGCAACAGGCCCCTCTTCTCCACTTAGGGCTGTACATGCATTAACGAAATCACAGCTGGGCACATCTGGATACCAATTTGTAGCTGGTGACCAAGAAGCACATTCAGTATTACTGGTATAATCTTCGGAACAAGCAATGGTTTCACTGCCATTTATTTGTTGACAACACACAGCTATTCCTATTTTGGGAAAAAATAAGGTGAAGGCAAATATAAAAAATAATAAAAAAGCGATTTTTTTCATTCTTGTTTTAAGGCGTCTAAAATATTATTTACTTTTTCTTCTATTTTTTCTTTAGTAATATCGTCTTCTAGTTTTTCGTCATTCACAAAAATAGTCGGAGCTTTTTCGACACCTACTGTTTCTGAATAATAATAACTTTGCTCAACAACTGGCTTCATCATACTATTTTCAAAACAGGGAAGGAATACCTCATAATCCAATCCTTTAGTTTTAGCAGCTTCCTTGAAAAAGTTTTCATCAAAGCTTCCTTGATTGTTAAGTAAATATTTAAATAAATCCCAAAATTTTTGCTGATCATGGGCACAGTGCACAGCTTCAGCTGCTTTTAAACTAACTGATGGGGGATCAGTAATGGCTACAAAATCTTTCCAAACAACAACCAGGTCTTCTGGATTATCAGCATAAACTTCTTCTAATATATTAAATAAATCAGGCAGATCTGGATTTGATAAATCTGCAAATAAAGTAATAATCACTTTGGCTTGATTTGAGCCTATTTTTGGATCAAAGGTAGAAATAAAAATATTAGATTTAGATTGCAGGCTCTGTAATTCTTTGGGAACTGTTGTGATTAATGGATCATATCCTAATTCTAAATCTCCGCCATTAATAATGAGACTATTTGAATTAGTGTTTTGGTTAGTGCTTGGATTTTGGATAAAAACTGCTTGATAATAAGCAAATATTATTAATAAAATAAAAACGCTTAAGACAGAAAGATACACTAATATTTTGGCTTGATTATTTTTCATAATTCGACTTCACTCATTATAAATTTATTATATTATTTAAATTTTTTATTTTAACTTTATTTTATATATTTTTCCAGTTTGTTTGTCTGTAAAATAAATATACTCATTATTTCCAGCCATATACATCTGGTCAACCGTAAAATCATTAAAGCCATATTCATCAACTGGAGTGGCTACTAAGCTTTTTGTTTTAGTTTTTAAATTTATTTTATAAATTTGATCTGGTGTTTCATCTGAAGTGGAAGGAACAAAGCCAGCGCCAGAATCCATAGATGTTGGGACACCGCAATAAATTTCTTCATCGGAAGCAAAGGCACATTTTTCCTCCCAGGTATTTACATTTAAAGGAACTCGGTTTTTTCCAATATCATCGCCATAGGCATCTACTACCCATAACATTGGTTTATTTTCAGTGGCACCACTATGCACATCATAAAGCATTTGGGTGCCGTTGGCTGACCATTGATAATTGAATTGCATGCCCTGGACTTTCATGGCTTTAAAATTTTCGCCTTTAAGGCCAACTGGAATTACGTTTTGCTCTTCTGATCCGGAATATTCAGTATAGGTTCCCACAGCTTGACCAGAGGGCGACCAATTGATATCAACTTTATCGCCATTATTACCCAACCGATTTACTCCAATAGCGCCAGAGCCGTCTGGAGAGGCAACGCCTAACCAATTGTCTTCGGTA
>JBDRII010000120.1:0-3018 GCA_043816085.1 Patescibacteria group bacterium
AATACAAACAACCCTAACCAGGCCAGATTTTTCTGAATTACAGCAAAAAATCAAAGAATATACAATTTCCACTTATTCCTGGGACATTATTGCTAAAAAATATCTAGAAGAATTTCAAAAATTATGCCAAAACCACGAGTAGAAAGAAAAATAATTGGAGAAGGTCAGGAACAAATAGTATATGAATATGCTCCAAATATTAAAACAGGTAGAGAAAGGGACATTGTTTTAAAAGAAGATAAACATAGATATAGGTTTACTTCTGAAAAAAAGAAATATTTAGAAAATAATTTTCAGCAAAGAAGAAAACAATATTCATATATTGATGAAGATAGGCGAGAAATAAATTTTTTCCCTCGTCAGCGTTTTTTTCCCGCCAAAGAAAGGCCAGGATATTATTTAGCTCAAGAAAAAATTAATTTAGCTTCAAAACCTGATATTTTTTCTTATTCTTCTGATGAGCTTCTACCCCAAACTCAAAAACAGCTACAAGTATTAATAGACTTGATGCGAGAAAGTTTACAAAGATTCAGAGACGAAGGTCCTACCTCAGATAATTACCCTATTGATGCTTATGGTAAAGAAAATATAGTGGTTGATAATAATGGTGATATTAAGTGCGTTGATACAGGATACAATTTATCTAGTTATGAAAAAATGAATCCTGGTCAAATTAGAAAATATATAGAATCTAGGATTTTTCTTTTAGAATTAGTAGCTGGTCGTGATGTAGAATCACTTTTAAAAGATGAATTTTATTCAGATTTAGTATCTCGAATAGTACGGGATGACCGTGATTTTAGAAGGTTTTCAGATAATCCAGATCTATTAATGAAGATGCTAAATGTGTAGCACGGGGTCTTAGAACCCCGTGCTACCACTTATCCACAATCAATATTTTAATTACACTCCGATTAGGCTACAATAAGAGTGTTATAATAATTTTTAAGTAAAGACGTGGCATGCCACGTCTCATAAAACCCATGGCAACAATAACAATTCCAGATGAATTAAAATCCAAACTGGATAAAGTTGCAGCTGATTCAGATGAATTCAGCTCAACTGATGATTATGTAACTTATGTTTTAAAACAAGTTGCAGACAAAGTCTCAAATAAAGAAGAAGAAAAAAAGCAAAACGAAGTTTATTCCAAAGAAGACGAAGACAAGATAAAACAACGCCTTCAAAACTTAGGATATCTAGATTAATAATTAACTTTAGTATTTGATACTGCCATGCGACTTTAGTCGCAGGAAGTAAAGGATATATAGATTAAAAATATGATAGAACCGCATGGAAATATTTTAGTTAATCGCGTTTTTAAGAAAGAAGACGCTGACAAAGCTAAAACTAAAATTAAAGATTTAGTTCAAATTGAATTAAATGAAGAATTAGTAAAAGATGTAAAAAATATTGCCCGAGGTGTTTATTCACCACTAAAGGGTTTTATGGGTAAAGCAGATTTTGAGTCTGTATTAAATAACATGACTTTGGCAAATGGAATTGTTTGGCCCATTCCCTTTGTTTTAGATGTAGACAAAGATATAAAAGAAAAATTATCAGTAGGTGATCAAGTTGGCTTAGTAGATGAGAATAAAAATGAAATTGCTTTAATGAACATTTTAGATGTCTATGAATATGATAAAGATGAATTTAGCCAAAAGGTATTTGGTACAAAAGACAAAGAACATCCTGGTGTACAAATGGTTCATGATAAAAAAGATTTTTTAGTTGGCGGCGGTATTGAATTAATTGATAATTCAAAAGAACCATTTGAAGAATTTAATCTAGATCCAGATGAAACTAGAACTTTATTTCAAGAAAGAGGCTGGAAAACAATTTGTGGTTTTCAAACCAGAAACACACCTCATAAAGCCCATGAATATCTACAAAGGTGTGGCTTGGAGATTTGCGATGGTTTGTTTATCAACCCAGTTATTGGGAAGAAAAAGTCAGGCGATTTCAAAGATGAAGTAATTTTAGAATCATATCTAGAATTAATTAAAAAGTTTTTTCCCAAGGAAAGAATAGTAATGAGCATTTTACCTTTAGCCATGCAATATGCCGGGCCAAAGGAAGCAGTGCTCCATGCTATTATTCGAAAAAACTTTGGCTGCAGCCATTTTATTGTGGGTCGTGACCATGCTGGCGTAGGAGATTATTACAGTACCTTTGAAGCTCAGGAAATATTTGATAATATTCCCGACCTTGGTATGAATATATTAAAGTTTGAACATTCTTTTTATTGTAAAAAATGCAAACAAATGGCCACTGCTAAAACCTGTCCCCACGACAGAGAGGACCAAGTTGGTCCGTCTGGAACAATTATTAGAGACATGTTGTCTAAAAAAGAATTAGTGCCGGAAGACATCATGCGTCCAGAAATTTCTGAAGCCATAATTAAATTAGATAATATTTTTGTTGAATAATAATGTGTTTTCATTTACCAAACAAATTAGAAAAGTTAAAGGATAAAAAATCTGGATTAATTATCCATCATTGGGATACAGATGGTTTAGCCTGCGCTGGTATGCTTTATTCATATTTCAGAGATTTAAATCCAAAATTAGAATTAGAATTAATTACTCCAAAAATTGGAAATTATTTTTTAACTCAATCAGAATTAATTCAAATTAAAAAAGCTAAATATGATTTTGTTATAACTGCTGATATAAATTTCCCTCCAGATGTAATTGACGAATTAAAAAAAGTTAATGATTATATTTATATTTTTGACCATCATCACCAAAAAAAAATTCACGGAGTGCATTATGTAAATGAAAAATATCCGGGCTGCACCTGGGTCTTAACTGAATATCTAAAAATAGATCCATGTCTTTTGGGTGTTTTGGGTATAGTAGGAGACAAAGAAGAAAAAATATTAGAAGATGATCATTATGCTTCTATTATAAATGAGGTAGTAAAAGAAAATCAGATTACTTTCAATGACCTACTATTAATGCGGCGCTATATTGATTCGCTTTACATGGTTCAAGATTATAAAAACATTAAAAATAC
>JBDRII010000121.1:0-12847 GCA_043816085.1 Patescibacteria group bacterium
CCAGCGTCTTTAGTAGCTTGTCTTTGGGAATCATCAAAATAAGCTGGAACTGTGATTACAGCTTCAGTTATAGTCTCTCCTGTTTTGCTTTCTGCATCGGCTTTCATTTTGCCTAAGATCATGGCAGAGATTTCTTGAGGGGTGTAGTCTTTGTCACCCATTTTTACTTTGACTCGTTCACCATCTTGGATGATTTCATAAGGCATAATTTCTTTGTCGGCTTGCACTTCTTCGTCTTCCCATTTACGCCCGATTAGACGCTTAATGGAATATAAAGTGCTTTTTGGATTAGTTACAGCTTGTCTTTTAGCTAACTGACCCACTAATCTTTCATTGGATTTTGAAACTGCCACCATTGAGGGGGTAGTTCTTGCTCCTTCTTTGTTTTCTAATACTTTTGGCTTGCCTCCTTCGATGACTGCCATGCATGAATTGGTTGTTCCCAAATCAATTCCTAAAATTTTTCCCATATTTTTTATTATTAATTAATTATTGATTATTTATTTATCTTTCACATTAATTTTGATTGTTTTCTTTTTGGTTTCTTTTGTTTCTTTTTTTGGCACAGTGATTGATAAAATACCTTTTTTATATTCGGCGCTGGCTTTGTCGCCTTCTACTTCTACTGGAAAGTTATAACTTTTTTGAAAAGATCCTGTGCTAATTTCTTTTCGATAATAATTTTTGTCATCTACTTCTGATTTTTTCTCGGTTGTTCCAGTAATTGTTAAGACGTTATCTTCAATGGAAACGTCAACATTTTTTTCATCAAAACTTGGAACAGGCATGTCTACTACTATGTTATTGTCCTTTTCATAGACATCCATAGCAGGAGAAAAATTACTCATCATTTTTTCCATGTCTTCCATTTCCATAAATGGAGACCATCGTATTATTTTTTGCATATTATTTTTTCTTAATTATTATTACTTTGGCTGGTTGGATAACCTGGCCATTATATGTAAACCCAGATTGGGTTTCTTTTATTATAATACCCTCTTTCTTCCCATCTCCTTTTTCTTCCTTAACTACCTCATGTTTGGCTGGATCAAACTTTTCTCCTACTGTTTTTATTTCTTCTATATTATTGTCTTGTAAAAACTTATATAAATAATCTTGGATGTGTTTTATGCCTTTTAGCCAATCGCTATCTTGTTCTTTGTCTGGGATTGCATTAAAGGCATGTTTGAAATAATCTACTAGAGGCAAAATTTGCATTAACATGTCTTGATTTGCATATTTTCTAAAATCAAACATTTGCTGCTCGGTTTGTTTCTCTAAATTCTGATAATCAGCTTGAGCTCTTTTCCAACCATTCAAATACTCTTCACACTTTTCTTTTAACTCTTCAAAATCTTCTTTCGCGTTTTTCGTATTTTTCGCGCTTCGTTTTTTTTGTTCTTTCGCGTCTTCGTGATATTTTTTAGACATTTATTGTGTTATTTAAATATTTTATTAATGAATAATTTTTTGAATAATCCATGCGAATGGGGCCAAGAATACCAAGAACTCCTTTAATGTCTTTGTCTAAAGAATATGGAGTAAGAATTACAGAACAATTTTCTGAAAAAGGATTATCTTTTCCTACAAATATTTCTACTTTATTTGTAACAAATTTACTTATTGAACCCATTACTTCATCTAGCTGGTCTACTACTTCGGATAAACTATAAATAACATCCAAGTCCGCAAAATCTGGTTTTTTTAAAATATTAGAAATCCCAGTGTAATAATATGAATTTGGATTAAGAGAAAGAACAATAGCTTGATTAGTAAATTCAGCAACACTCTTGGCTGTATTTTTTATTTTCTCTTCAACTCCTAATTCCTTATTTTTTAATATCTTATCTATTATTAAAATATATTCTTTATCAACTTCATTATCTGTAAGAAAATTTTCAATATAAAAATTG
Source organism: Patescibacteria group bacterium (assembly GCA_043816085.1). GTDB lineage: Bacteria > Patescibacteriota > Patescibacteriia > UBA9570 > JAHJKD01 > JBDRII01. The sequence continues at coordinate 1,914 of JBDRII010000121.1, forward strand.
AATCCCTTTTCTGTAGGAAAACGACCAGCTGATGTGTGAGGATGAGTAATATAGCCTTCTTCTTCTAAAGAAGCCATGTAATTGCGTACAGTGGCTGGAGAGACCTTTAATTTACATTTTTCCACAATATACTTGGAACCTACGGGTTTGGCGGTTTTAACGTATTCTTCTATAATAAGGCGTAAAAATGCTTGTTTTTTGTCGTTCATTATCATAACCTACTTATATTAAAACATTAGCACTCTCGTGTCAAGAGTGCTAAATTTACTCTAATTATCCCCTCTCAAAATGTCTAATCTATATGTAGAAGTAAGATTAGATATTTAGTTGAGGGGGAAAGGATGTTGTGTGCACGCCCTTGATCCCCCATCCAGCTTGCAGCTAATGTTCAGCACGGTTGTTGCCCCTTTATTGGTTTTGGTTGTTGGTTGGCAGTTTTACGAACTGGTCTACTTTGTAGCTGCTCTGTCTTCTGGCCCATACTATTTGATAGGCCGCGAGGTGAGGTATCCAGAAGCCAAAAGCTGCTGGAGGATGGATACTGCCGGTTAATACCCAGCAGACAAGACCGGTGACGATGTGCGGCACGCCTTCGCCGATCTTGAACAGAAGGACACTATCAGAAGAATAATGCAGCATGTCCTGCACTGCTTCTTTGAAAACATCCACGTCTTCGGGTCCTTCTTCCAGCTCTATGATGTATTGGATTTTGTATCGATCTATTTCCTCTCTTGATAAAGCTAAGCCACAGGACATGGCACACGCTCCTTTCCCTTTTTGAGATTAGCGCCATTTAAATTAGAAAAATTTTCTAAACTAAATAACGCCAACCTCTTTTAAAGAACTTTTCAAAGAACGAATAATGCACCCCCAACCGGAATCGAACCGGTGTTTCCTGGATGAGAACCAGACGTCCGAACCACTAGACGATGGGGGCTCTCCTCCTCCTATTTTCTATTTACTTACTTCAATAGCTTGCTCTACTAATCGGGAAGCATATCCGTATTCATTGTCATACCAAGAAATAATTTTAACAAGATTTCCGCCTATTACTTTAGTAAGAGCTAAATCTACAATTGAAGATGCTGGGTTTCCTACTATATCAGATGAAACAATGGGGTCTTCTGTGCATTCCAAAATTCCTTTTAGATCACCTTCTGAAGCTTCTACTAATTTTTTATTAATTTCTTCAGCAGTTGCATCTTTTTTTAATAATATAGTCATGTCAGAAACAGATCCACATGGAGTTGGCACACGAACTGCCATACCATCGAATATCCCATCTACTTCGGGAACAGTTAAACCGACTGCTCTGGCTGCACCTGTATCTGTAGGAACCATGTTTAAGGCAGCCGCCCTGGCTCTTCGTAAATCTTTTTTATGGGTTCCATCAACTAGATTTTGGTCAGCAGTATAAGAATGGATAGTAGTCATTAAAGCTTTTTCGATGCCAAACTCTTTGCTGATGACTTTCATAACTGGCGCCATGCAATTAGTAGTACAAGAAGCATTTGATATAATTTGTTCATCATTTTTCATTTGGTCTTGGTTTACGCCCAAAACGTATGTGCCCACAGGATCGTCTCCTTTAGCTGGTGCGGAAATAATAACTTTTTTGGCTCCAGCTATTAGATGTTTTTCAGCTTGAGCCTTTTCTCTAAACACTCCCGTGCATTCCAGAGCAACATCTACACCTAAATCTTTCCAAGGAAGTTTTTCAGGATCTTTTTCTGATAATTTTAGATATTCTTTGCCATCTACTATTAATTTATCATCTCCTTCATATGAAACCTCACCTGGATATTTTCCATAAACAGTATCATACTTAAATAAATGAGCAGACATAGAAACATGGGACAATCCATTGATTGCCACTATTTCTACGTCGTCCCTTTTAGCTGCTACTTTAAAGGCAGCTTGTCCTATCCTCCCAAAACCGTTAATTGCAATTTTAATTGCCATAATATTATATTTTAATGATTATTTATTAAAAAATACTAATTATTCCCATTGAAAAAATTGTGACTATAACACCGGCCATTATAACTCCAAAAAAAATTAATGGCAAGGCCTTTTTTGGGGGTATTCCAAAAAGCCAGGCTGCAAGAGACCCAGTCCAAGCGCCTGTTACTGGAAGTGGAATTCCCACAAAAAATATCAAAGCAATATCCCCCATGGACTTGTGTTTGGCATAAAACTTTTTTCTGGTTCGCTCAAACAACCAAGTAAAAAATTTATCGAAAAATTTGATTTTTTTTAACAAATTATATATCGGCTCAATTAGATACATAACAAAAAATACTGGAATCATGTTGCCAATAACTGATAAAACAAAAACAGTTATCCAATTCATTTTAAATACTCCGATTCCAATAGGAATAGAACCTCGAAGTTCACCAATGGGGATCATGGCAATTATTATTAAACCTATTTCTTTGGGGATGCCATTTACTATACTAAGCAAAAATTCTTGCATAAATTTAATTCCATTTATAATTATTAAAAACCCAATCTATTATTTCTTTGGCCTCCCAGAATCTTTGATCGTCATCTGGCACTCCTAGCACGGCGACGATAATTTCGTCCCCCCATTCATTTTCAGCCAAACTTAAAAAACAAAAACCTGCTTCTTCAGTGTATCCTGTTTTTCCAGCAACAATTTTTGAATATCCCTCTTTTATTAATTTGTTTGTATTTTTTATGGTAATAACCTCATCACTACCCTCTCTTTTCATTTCATGGGTTGCCATTTGCATGGGTCCCACTATAACATCTCGGGAAAAAGCAGCCTTAGCTAGTTTAACTAAATCTTTAACACTAGATTTATTACCAGCTTCCAAGCCAGTAGGTTCCACAAAACTACTGTCTTTCATACTAAGCATTACAGCCTTGTCGTTCATTAATTTTGTGAAATTATCATCTGACATTTCTGTGGAATGAGCTAAGGCCATAGCAGCGTTATTACGAGATCCAACTAAAGCAGTCCGAAATAGATTAAAAGTAGAAAATTCTTCGTCATTTGATGCATTAAGCCTGGCACCAATTAAATAATTTTCTTGAGGTGATATTTTATGCTTATGATCCCAGCTTGGATTGTGATCTAAAAAAACTAAAGCAGTCATTAATTTAGTAATAGAGGCAATTGGATTGACAGTGTCAGCATTTTTTTCCCATAAAATTTTTTCAGTGTTTCGGTCCACAGCAATAGCAGAAAATGCACCTAGACTGTCTGGCCCATTTTCGTCTGTTATTTTAACTGGAGCTCCTTTTTCTGTGGGAATTTTATTAAGAGGCTCTACTTCTAATTTTAATTCATTATCGACAGTAAAATTTGGGGCTAAATAAAAATCATCCTCCAATAATATCTGGGGTAAGGTTAGCCCACTAACTTGGGCTAATAGGGTGATTGTTATTAAAAAATTATTCAACATCAGTGAAAAAGTCTTCTTTATTTTTCTTTTGGTCCATTAAAATCTGACCTAATTTTATATCTTGGTTTAATTTTTGATAATCTGGAAGTTCAGAAATATCAGATAAGCCTAGATATTTTACAAAATTTATAGAAACCGTATAAATTGGCACTCCTTTTTTATTATCCATTTTTTCGTTGATAAGCCCTCTAATTAAAAGATTCCTAATAATCATAGAACAATTAATTCCTCTGATCATTTCTAGCTCGGCTTTAGTAATAGGACCCCGGTAAGCAATAATGGTAAGGGTTTCTAAAGAAGGTCCAGTTAATTCTCCGGTGCGCTCATCTTTTAAATATTTTCTCATGAGTTCATTATTGTCTGGATGAGTAGCCATTTCGACCCTTTCTCCTTGAGTAACTATTGTTAGCCCTGAATTTCTTTGTTTGTATTCTTCTTTCATTTCAGAAATAAGATTTTTTACTTCTTTTTTATCAATACCAATTAGGTCAGCTATCTTTTTTGTTGACACTGCCCTTTTGGACATGAATAATATACTTTCGATTTTTGCTTTTATTTCCATATTTTTATCCTCTCCCCCTGTCCCCCTCTCCGGTTCCCAGAGAGGGGGAACCCTATTTAGAGGGATACAGTAAATTAATTATTTATCTTCTCTATCTTGATATCTTCGCAATGTTCATCTTGCTTTACGCATATCATTTGTTTTTTTACTAATTCTAATATAGCTAAAAATGTGATAACTATATCAGTCTTATTCTTGCTTTCCTGGGTCAAGTCATTAAAGGTGGTATTAACTCCTTTTTCTAAAAGATTTTGAATTACGCATATCTTCTCTTTCATGGTTAGGGCTTTTTCAATAGCAGCTTTAGGCAGCCGGACAATTGGCTCTAGTGCTTTTAAGGCTTCATTAAACAGCTCTCTTAGATCAGAAACTGTTAGCTGCTTTTTTGGCGGAGAAAATATAACTTCTTCAGACTGGAATTTAATGTGAGCACGGGAATAAGAAAATTTTCCTTTTCTTAAAATTGCATCAACAACTTTAGAGGCATTGGCATACTCCCGGTAGATTCTTAATTGTTCTTCCAAATCAGTTTCTTCTTCGTCGTCATCTATTTCAAGATATGGAAGCAGTGTTCTGGACTTTAATAATAATAATTTAGTAGCAATAACTAAAAAATCTGCCAGTTCTTCTGGATATAGTTCTTCAATTGTTTCCAAATGATCAATATACTGCTTTGTTACTTTGGCTAGAGAAATTTCAGCAATTTTTAATTCCTCTTTTTCAATCAACTGAAGAAGTAGATCCAAGGGCCCTTGGAATTGCTCTAATTTTACGCGATAGGTCATTTATTTTTTCTGGGAAAAACTGCCTTTAATAAAATCTGGCTCTAGTTTTTCGAAATCTTTGGTTTTAATTTTTATTGATTCTGTATATTCACCACTACTCACTATTAACTCTTTATTTTTTAGTAATGGCGCATCTATATATACTGGTAATTTCATAAGTGATCCAAAAGGAGGTGTGGCCCCAACTTTGCCTAGAATATTTTTTTTCATCCAAGCTTCTTTTGCCAGATCAACTTTTTTTGCTGGCTTTGCTAACTTCTTAAATTTTGCTTTATCCAAGTTTTTATTAGCTGGAACCATAGCCAGGGCGTAATCTTTGTCTAACTTCATTACTAAAGTTTTTACAACGGTTTTGGGATCGATTTTTTGGGTTTTAGCAGAATCATGGGCAGTATATACTTTTCGATGTTCTACCACCTCATACTTTACTTTATTTTCATCTAAAAATTTCAATAACTTTTTGGGGATTGCCATATTATTTTTTCTTACCTTTTTTATACTTAATTTTTTGCACTATTAAAGCAATAACTTTTACGCATATTAGGAAAAGCAAAGTTACGCTAGAAGCAAGAGCTGCTGCAGTTAACATTATTTCATCATCATAATAATAAGCATAGTAGCCAGCTTGCTCGAACATATAAATAAAAGCAAAAACAGTAAGTATTACGCCTAGAGTAAATAAGCAAGAAGTAATTACAGTATCAATGATTTGCAATACTACAAAAGTAACTTTTACTTTATGTGATTTAGCAAAATAGTAAATTATTGTAAATATTAAGAAAAATAATAAACAAGGAGAAACAATGCTAATAATTATTCCAATTACTGTAAATATTAAAGAATACATTACAAGGTCTAGGGTGTTATCTTCTGTCCATGTATAATAATCGTCTTGAGTTACATCATCATTATCTTCGGCGTCTTTAGGAAAAAGATCTTCGTCCATATCACCCGTGTAATAATATCCGTATAATTTGGTTAGATAATAATTGTTGTCTTTAGGTGATACCCAGGCATTACCGTTTGTATCAGTAGCTAGATTTTCTATTTCTTTTCCTTTAATGCTGTCAGCGTAATCTACTGTAAAATTTGTAAGCTCTTGCTTGTGATCAGTTATTACATATAAATAAATATCCATGTAATTGGAGTAGGTGCTAAATGAATCAGTAGCTTCAGCTATATTTTTCTCTGAAATTTGAGAAATCTTTAAAGGAAAAACTAAATTTTCAGCTTCAAAGGTAAGCTGCAGCGGAGTAGCAGTGCCAGAATTCAATTCATATTCCACATCACTGTCTTTGGCTAACTCTGGAATTATTTTAGCAGCTACAAAATACCAATCATTATCGATATAATCGTTTAAAATATATGCATATTTTTCCGGATATTTAAAGCCATTATCATTTAACCAAGTGGAAAGAGCATCAGCGTCTGTAGATGCAAGTACTGCTATATCATAATAGTCTACTGTTTTTTCTTCTACTACAGTTACTGCATCTTCAGCAGTGACAGCGTCTTTTAAACCAAAACCAGATGACTCTGTTTCATACATATAGTCATATCCAGTTAATTCTTCTAATTCGGTAAACAAGTCTTGTGAGCCTTTAACTACTTCTGGTTTGTTGGGTGTAGGGATGATCCAGGCAAAGTCCTTAGCATTTCCTTCAAAAGTCATGGAAACTACCATGGTTTCAGTGGAGGTATCAGACTCATAAAAAATTACGCCTTTTTGACCAGTTTCATACATGTAATATTCTTCAGGCGAAACGATTCCTCCGTCAGCACTTCCAAGCACTGGTACAAACAAGCAGAGTGCTAATAGTCCAAATAATAATTTTTTCATAGATTTATTTTATTTTTTTTATATATTAAATTTTTGTTGTTTGGATTGGCGAATTTTTATTGCAGTTTTTCGGCCCTCGTCTGTTAGGCGTAAACGTTTAATAAACATTTTTTCTGGAGTCTTGCGACCATAGCCTATTAACAACCCCTTATCTATCATTCGCTCTACGCTTTTGGTAATGATATTAAACTGATCTTCTTTACTTGGTTTTTTATCTTTATCTTTATAATAATTTAATAAATCTTTTTTATAATATTTGCCCTTGTGCTGCAGAACTTCTAATAAAATATATTTTTGCAAAGCAGATAGTTTCATTCTTTTTTCAAACTTCTTAAAAATTCTATATCAATTTCTTGTTCCCAGGGGCCGCCTGGTTGTTTAAATGGAAAAACAATTTTATCTCCTTTTCTCCTTGGTCGACCGGTTACTTCTCCTATATTTCCAATTTTTCCAGGTGGAAACTCTCTGTGAGCTGCTAATAATTCTGGGTCATTTTCTAATATTTGAGCAGTTACTGTGTCTCCGTCTACTTCTCTCACTGGTGATTTTCTATCTACTTTTTTACCAATCTTTTTTTCTCTTAGACCAGAAATAGGCTCGTTAAATGATCCTGTCCTAGTTACTTTACTCATGATAATTTTAGTTCTTTTAATTGTTTGGGGTCGACTTTGGCTGGGGCGTCCATCATTAAATCTTTTCCTTCTAGGGTTTTAGGGAAAGCTATAACGTCCCTAATATTATCTGCGCCAGCTAAAACCATTACTAGTCTGTCTAGACCAGCTGCTATTCCGCCGTGAGGTGGTACCCCATATTTAAAAGCTTCTAGTAAATGGCCGAATTGTTTTTCCACTTCTTCTTGGCTATGACCCATGGCAGTAAACACGTCTGATAATAATTTTGGATCGTGATTTCGAATAGAGCCGCCAAAAATCTCTTCGCCATTTAAAACTAAATCAAATTGTTTAGCTTTTACTTCTTCTAACTTACCTTGAAAAACTTTTTCTTTGTCTGCTTCGTGAATCATAGTAAAGGGATGGTGAACTGCGCCAATAGAACCATCTTCTCTTTTTTCAAACATAGGAAAATCATAAACCCAGCAAAATGCAAGCTCATCTTTATCCTCTTTGTTTTTTCTTAGATCTGGTCTATCACTCTGATATTTATCCATCGCCTCATTATAAGACATCTTAGTAAAACTAAATTTCTTGTCTGGGGTTACTTTTTTTACTAAATCAGTCATCATATTTTGAATCAAACTCATGATATCTTCCTGATTCACAAAACTTATTTCAATATCAAGTTGAGAAAATTCAGCTTGTCTGTCCCCCCTTTGATCTTCGTCCCGAAAACATCTGGCAACTTGAAAATATTTTTCCATACCTCCTACCATGAGCATTTGCTTGTATTGTTGTGGTGATTGAATAAGTGAATAAAAATATCCTGGAAAATTTCTAGAAGGAACCAAAAAGTCTCTGGCTCCCTCGGGAGTGGATTTAGAAAGATATGGAGTTTCAATTTCCAAAAAATCTTGTTTATATAAATATTCTCGTAAAAACCTAACTATATCATGACGTAATTTAAGATTTTTCTGCATTTTTTCTCGCCTTAAATCTAAATATCGATATTTTAACCTTAATTCTTCTTTGCTTTCTTCTTTTTCCAAATTTTCTTCAGCTATTTCAAATGGTGGAGTTTCCGATTTATTTAAGACTTTTAATTCCAAAGCTTCGATTTCTACGGTTCCTGTGGGCTCATCTGCTTTGACTTGATTATCTGGACGTTTATTTACTTTGCCCTTTATTTGCACACAATATTCTGGACCTAATTCTAGGGCTCTTTTTACTAAATCTTCATTATTAGGTAAAAAAATAACCTGCACCTTGGCAGATCGGTCTCTGAGGTCTATAAAAGCCATTTTCCCCATTTTACGGCTAGTATGTACCCAACCAGCTAAAATAACCTCTTTGTCGATATTATCGACTGTTTTTATAATATCAGTTTTTTGCATGAGATAAATAAAAAATCCTATAATTAACTTCTATATTATAGGATATTTTGTGTTAATCAGCAAGTGTTGCAGTGTCCCAGCCCTCATCAGTACAAATGTATAATAAATGACTTCCTACTGCTGGGGAATCATCTAAAATCATCCGACCGACTGTATTTGAAGTGCAATCACCAGCATCGGGCGCTCCTTCGCTATCATCAATTTGTAAATAGCCTTCAACATGTAACTTAGAATATGGTTGATCTGTGCCAATACCAACCTCTGATGTGGGATCTATAGTTATTACACTATTATTACTTATTACAGTTCCAGTTCCTATCATAAAATGATTATCAGGATCACCGCCAGGACCAGCACCAGATGGAACCCCTAGACCTACCCAATAATCATAATCAGTTGAACCATTAAAAATAATTCCTGGGCTTATTTTATTAAAAGTAATATTTCCAGTTAATGTTCCGCCAGCTAAGGGGAAATAACTAGAAGCAGTAATGTCATCGGCAACATATGCATCTTGAAGAGCTGTTCCCTGCCAAGTGCCAGCAGTTATAGTGCCAACACTTATAATATCAGTTTGAGCTGCACTGTCCCAAACACTTCCATCTGCCATTAATATATTTCCATTAGTTGTAGTGTAATTTGATTCTAGGTCAAAATTAGTATCAGTGTCTTGCTGGGTAAGGTCTACCCAACTTGATCCATCATATAAATATAAATTGCCGTCTTGATTGTAATAAACTTCTCCCCCTTCTAGAGTTGATGTATCTGGGGCAGTGATTTCAGAAAATTTAATAGTGTTTTGTAAAAGCAAGTTATCATCTATTTCTACAGGAGAACCTGAAGTAGTATTCTTAATTACTCCTTTAACATTTAAATTTTTATTTAATTTTAATCTTTTAGTAATATTTACTTTATCTTTTAGTTTAACAACACCTTTAGTATTATGTATAAATTTTTTAATGTTAAGTTTTTTAAATGATTTGGCATTAACAAAATCAGTATTAAAAGAAAATGCAAATAATACTATCAAAAAAATAAGAAAAAACTTCTTCATGGTTTCAATCTATTGATTAATCTAGGAAAGGGAATGGTTTCTCTGATATGTTTTATGCCACATAGCCATTGAACGGTGCGCTCTAGGCCTAGGCCAAAACCAGAATGAGGTACTGATCCGTATTTTCGTAAGTCTAAATACCACTGAAAATCTTTAACTGGCAATTTCTCCTCTTTAACTCTACCGAGTAATTTATCATAATCGTCTTCCCTTTGGGATCCTCCTATTATTTCCCCTATTTCTGGTGCGAGTAAATCTGAACATAATACTCGGTCTTTATTTTCGGGATCTTCTTTCATGTAAAAGGCTTTTACCTTTTTGGGATATTTTTCTACAAATACTGGTTTGTCAAAAGAATTAGAAAATTTTAATTCTTCTTCTGCACCAAAATCATCCATAGGATCTGAACCTACTTTTTTAGATGCTTCTTCATGAGTTACATGATAAAAAGGAGCTTTTACTTTTTCTAATGGCTTAGTATCTCTTTCTAATACTTCTAATTCTTGTTTACAGTCTTTTAAAACTTGTTTTACAATATAGCACATCATATCTTCCTGAACTTTCATGTTAGCTTCATGATCATGAAAAGCCATTTCCGCATCCATCATCCAAAACTCTGTTAAGTGCCTTCTGGTTTTAGATTTTTCAGCTCTGAATACTGGGCCAAAATCAAAAACTTTATTATGGCTCATGATAGCTGCTTCTAAATAAAGCTGACCAGATTGAGTAAGAAAGGCAGTACCTTCATCAAAGTATTCTACTGGAAAAAGTGTAGTTGTGCCTTCACAAGCATTGGGGGTAAATATAGGACTGTCTATTTTAATAAAATCTTCTTTATGAAAAAAATCGTATATAGAACGGATTACACAATCTCGGACTCTTTGAATAGCCCATTGTTTTGATGAACGTAACCACAGGTGCCGATTATCTAATAAAAAGTCTGGACCATGTTCTTTTTTAGAAATAGGAAAGTCTTCTTTTGGATTTTGTAATATTTTCAGCTCTTTAACTTGTACTTCATACTCGGGCTTTTTTGGATGTTTTGAAACTGTACCAATGATTTCTACAGAAGCTTCGGCTTTTAGGTCTTCTGGCACTTGGGTCTTCTTTGCTATTGCCTGAACAAAGCCATATCCATCTCTAAACTGAAGAAAATGAATTTTTCCAGATGAGCGGAAATTATATATCCATCCTTGTAATTTAACCTCCTGGTCTTTATAATCTTTTAGATCTTTTGAAAATACTGTTTTCATA
>JBDRII010000122.1:0-4508 GCA_043816085.1 Patescibacteria group bacterium
CTGGTTTTTACTTACTTTTACTGATCTTAATTTCTTTTTCTTATTATTCATCATTTTTGCTCGGTATTTCACCTTTTTGTCGCATGATGCAATATTCTTTTTTTTAACTTTATTCCATTTAACAGTAATAAATTTATTCCCTTTTTTTAGCATTCTTACTTTTTTTACTTTAGGAATATCTTCGTTGGTCTTGGCTTGGGTTGTTGTTTTAACTAAAAAAAGACCCCCAAAAACTAGAGAGAAAATAATAGCACTAAACAAAATTTTATTTTTCATACGGTTTGTGAAATCCTTCGATACAATTTCGCTTCGCGAAATCACTCAGGATTTCATTTTCTAATTATTAAACATACATTAACTATACTAAAAAATGAATTTATTGACTAGTTCTAATTTTTTTTCCTTTTTTTCATCAATAAATTTTTGATTTTATTCAAAAAATAGATTATACTAATAAAAGAAAAAATAATAATTAAATGGAGGAAATTATGAAAAAATTTATTTTAGGCAACATTCTGTTGTTTAGTTTATTTGTTTTCTTGCCTACAATGAGTATGGCTGGAAATGCATGTGACGGCATTTCATTGGACAATGATACGTCAGATTGGGCTGATGTAGAGGCTTTGGTTAGTGATCCAGGCACTACCGTTGGAACAACTTATTATTGGGCAAATGATTTATGGCAAGATGAACCACCAGATAATTATGAATATTCTACTAATGTTGCTCAAATGGCTGATCTGGAAAACATTAAAATGTGCAATGACATGAAAGCCCTGTTTTTATATGTAGATGCCCAGCATCCTATATTTGGAGTGTTCAATGTAGAGGACCAAAAATATGAAGAATTTGGAGATCCAGAGGAATCTAGTATGGGAATGCCTGAAGCTTTTAATTATTGGATGGTTTATAAAATGCAAAAACAAGGATCAAGTAATATTTATTTTTATGGTATTCACTTAGTAGCAAATGAAGGTGATCCTGGTATGCAATCTGGTCCAACTAAACAAGCTTTATATAAAGATGATGGAGATGGAATATTTAATCCCAATACTGATACAGAATTAGCAGAATTTGAAGCTAGCGACGAAGATCTTTTTGAGGGGTCAAATGATACTAAGGGTAAAACATATGACCAAGATGGCGGAATTGAAGTTGGTTTATTTTTAGTGAATAAAGATGGAGAGGGATTATTTACTTCTACTGATATTTCTTATGGAGATACTATAGATACCACTGTGGCAATGTATCCTAATAGTTCTTTTACCTTGGCTGAACGCTCCATTCAATCTGTAGAAGAAACAGATGAGTTTGAATATAGGGTGGCTAAAGTTGGTGTTCAGAACGTCCGAGTTCCAAAAAAAAAGAAGAAAAAATTCAAAGCAACAGTCAGGTGGGATGAGGTGTCAGTTGCTAGCAAATATATTGGTAAACTTTATAAAAAGAAAAAATTATTAAGGACCTTTAAAACAACAAGCACAAAAAAAGTTCTTAAAAAACTAAAAGCTAATACAAAATATAAAGTCAAAATTAGAGCGAAAATTAGTACAGTAAAAACTCCATATTCTGATAAGAAAAAATTTAGAACAAAAAAGTAATAAAGCTAAATAAAATTAAAAAGCCCTCTAATTAGAGAGGGCTTTTTTCGTTATAACAATTTTAATTTTTTCTTTTTAGTGTATAAAAATTTCTTTAATATTTTATTTTTTTTGTTTTTTATTAATATTTTATTTTTCTTCTTTTTGGTTTTATTTACTTGGGTTTTTTTAGATTTAAAAGTTTTTCCTACTTTTTTTCCAAGTTTATAATTATTTTTTAAACTAACAACAGCTAAATTTATTTTATTTTTCTTGCTTTTTAATATTGCTGTTATTTTTGTTTTTTTTCTTAGTTTAAAACTTTTTAAAGCAACTGCTTTGGTCCATTTTTTCTTGCTTATTGTTTTACTGCTATGAGTATCGCCATTTAAAATATTAATTACTTTTAATTGTTTACCTAGGGGGTGCAGAGCAGCTATGTATCCAGTATTATTTATTTGTCTAATTTTGGTTTTCTTCTTTTTTTTGTAATTAAATATTTTTAATTCAACTTCAGTTTCGTCTTCGTATATTATTTTTATTTTTCCTTTTTTGATTCCAGAAACTGAATCTACTGCATCATCTACTGCACCTGTGTCTGTTGGGTCAATTTCTTCGTATTTATCTGGAATGCCATTATTATTTTCGTCTTCTTCATCTTCGTCAGGAGACTCGGGCTCATCCTCTTCTTCTTCATCATTATCTGTAATAGAAACTGAAATATCATCTAGAGAATAATTATTATAATTTGAATCAGCAGAAGATACAGAATGTGAAATTGTATCAGATTGGGATGTTTCTATATCTTCATCATCTACTGCTGTAATAGTAACAGTTAAAGGAGTGCTCCAATTTGCTGAAGTAAATAATAAATCTTCTGGAGAAATGCTAATTTCGCTATTTGTTTCACTTATTGATATTTCTACATTATTTGTTGGCTCTGAAGTTAATACAATAGTATATGAATCTGTTGATCCCCCCTCTGTAACTGTTTGGGTGGTTTCGCTTGCATTAATAATTGAATCATCATCATCTGTATTAGTAACAGAGACGTCACTCGGATCTAAATTATTATAATTTGAATCAGAAGATGTGGTTATTCCTAAAACTGCATTGAAGCTTTGATCACCGTCATCAACGTCATCATCAACTCCGGTTACGGTAATGGTTTGAGGGGTATTCCAATTTGCAGAAGTAAATGTGAGTGATGAAGGAAAAACAGTGCCCTCGCCTGTGTCTGATGAAGAAACTGGAATAGTTACGTTATTTGTTGGTTCTGTGTCTAAAACAACTGTGAAAGTAGCAGTAGATACTGATTCTGAGGTGTTTCCTGAAATGGAACCGACTGTAATTCCAGCTGTATCATTATCGGTTACTGTAACTGTAATATTATCAATAGAAATTCCATTATAGTCTGTATCACTACTAGCAGCTACGTGTGTAATTATATCCCCGTTTATTAGCTCATCTATATCATCATCAATAGCTGTAATTGTAACTGTTTGAGGAGTATCCCAATCACCACCTGTAAAAGTTAATGATGTTGGAGTGGCAATAACGTCGTCAAGTAATTCATCAACGGCTATTACCACATCATTGGTGGGTTGGGTATTGAGCACTACGGTATAAGTGTCGGTTATCCCTTCTTCAGTAACGGTCTGAGTTGATTCGCTTAAGGTAACGCTTGGACCGGGAAAGGCGGAAAGAAATTGATAATCGCTATTGCCTCCGACTTGGACATAATCACCCCCAGTGTAAACTCGATTGCCGATGGAATTAAAAGCGATGTCAAAAACATAATAAACGCCGCTGCTCATATTAGGATTAAAAGTCTGCAGTAAACCGTCAGAGGTATTAAAAGAGGCAACCTTAGATCTGCTTGAACCACTGGCAGTGCCAAAATAACCGCCCAGTATTAATGTTTCCTCATCTGGCGATAATTTCATAGCATACACAGTTTGATTTAAATTAGGATTAAAATCATTTAATGTTAAATTATTTTCATCAGTAATATCATAGCTGGCAGCCCTATTTCTGGGGATTCCATCAAGTCCGGTGAAATTTCCAGCAATAAAAAGCTCACTGCCGTCGGAAGAAATCTCTAAAGCTAAAGCCATATAATAAGTTTCATCTAAAGTTGGATAAAAATCCGTTAAACTACCATTTGAGGTATAAACACTGGCGATGCCATAGCTGCGGGCCGTGCCGCCGACATTGTCATAGGCTCCGGCAAAATAGAGAACCGCATCATCTGGTGATAATAGAACTTTATTAACATAATTATCTAAATTGGGATTAAAGCCGGTAACCAGAGAGCCAGCTTCAGTAGAAACATTAATCGCCGCTAAATAATTACGGCTAGTTGAATATATTTGAGTGAAATAGCCACCGACATATAAAATACTTCCATCACTTGATAAGGCCATGCTGTTTAAAGCAGAAAAATTTGCATGAGGATCAAAACTGGTTAGGGCGCCATTAGTAGTATTGACTGCAGCTATATGATATCTGCTTACTCCACCAACCGCAGTAAAAACACCCCCAAAATAAAGCGTATTTTCATCGCTCGATAAAACTAAAGATTCAACTCGGGCCGCAGAACTATATGTTAAAACCGGATTAAAATCATCATTAAGAGTACCGTCTGAATTTATTTTTGCTAAACCCGTTCGACTTACCCCACCGATAGTGGTAAATCTTCCCCCAATATAAATTGAACCGTCTGAATCAACAGCGATCGCTTTAACATCATCATTTGGTAAGCCGTTAGATGCTGAAAAGTCCTCTAAGGGAGTAGAACTAAAAACCGCCTCTACAGATTGCGTATTTAAGATAAAAATAGCAACAAACCAGCAAAATACAATTGAAAAGTAAAATAGATTTTTTTTCATATAAACAAATTATAATATACTATTTCATTTACTTCAATTT
>JBDRII010000123.1:0-2550 GCA_043816085.1 Patescibacteria group bacterium
AGCTCAAACTGGAAATAATGTTGAATTTAGAGAATTTTCTACCTTACTGTACCAAATTCCAATATGGGGAATATTCGCTATTTTTATGTTTATTTTTTTATTCACCCTCAGGTTTATTAAAAAACCACATCATGTATTCCATATCTTATTTAAACGCCCTAGTGATTCTTTTAATATAGTTGTTCCTAAAACTAAAAAGGGTACATACCAGTATTCGTATGATTTATTTAAAAATAATGCTTTTGTAAATAAGGCAGCGGCTGTAGGACTTGGTTTGTCTCTGGTAGCTCTGATTGTAATAATTCAACTTTCACCTGATATTCGGGCAGCTGATGACAATGGGGTGGCAGTAGAGCCGGGAAATTATTTAAGATATACAATTTCTTATAATAATGAAGGAGATGGCGATGCTAGCAATGTAAAGATTGCAGATGCTATTCCTAGTTGCACTAATTTAATTTCTACGGATGCTTCTGGAAATAGTGTTAGTGAAAATGGAAAGGCTTTAGAATATACTGTGGCTAATATAGAAAATTCAAGCACAGGTTCTGTCTCTTATGTTGTTCAGGTGCAGAATCCTTGCCATGATGCTGAAATTTTAGGTTCAGCTGCTAGCTTTGTTTCTAATGAAGTAACTGAGGCTGTTAGTTCTAATGTTACATCTAATCCACTTGAATCATCTAGTTTAAAAGTTAAATTATTAAATACATATAATGGTCCAATCGGGCTTGCTTATTCTGAATTTTATTTAAATGATCAAAAAATAGGTGAGGCGTCATCAGATGGAAATGGCGAGCTATCATTTTCAGGTTTAGGTTCTGGTGTTTATTTATTAAAAATAAATGGTCCCTCTAGTTATTCTTTTGCATATTCAACATATATAAATATTTCTAGAAATGTAGAGCTATCGGAAAATTTTACTATTGCCGAACAGTATGAGGGAGGAATTGAAGAGACTATTCCAATTATTATTGATGAGGAAAGATTTGACATTCCAAAAGAGATTAAAGTTCCTCAAACAGAAGAAGAAAGGCAAGAGTTAAAAGAACAATTAGAGTTGTTTTTAAAGTTATTAGAATTAAACGGTCAATCAGTAACAGATATAGATCAATTTAATGCAATTTTAAATGATATTCCAGGCATTGAAGAGTATTTAGATGAAGACGGTAATGTAAAGACTCTAATTAGAATAACTGGTCCAGAATTTGTGTTAAAAGGAATAACTTTGCCAGAAGCAAACATAACAATAACGATTAAATCAGATCCGATTGTTCGAGTTACTAAAGCTGATAAATATGGAAAATGGGAGATTCGTATTCCAATGGAATTAATTCCCCCTGGCGAACACACTATTTATGCTAAATCTGAATTATATGGAGTAGAAACAGATGAAATGGTTTTGGGTAAATTCACAGTTTATGAGGAAGAGAAATTATCAAAGACTATGTGGCTATTTATTGTGAATTTGGCTTTAATTGTGGTTTTAACTATAGTGTTGTTTTTCTATACAAAGAAAAGAGGCATATCATTTAACAAGAAGTAAATCTTGTGCTAAAATGCTTGCATGAGTAATAAGAAAGTTATTTTTTCTGGTATCCAGCCCTCAGGCATAATCCATGTAGGAAATTATTTAGGTGCCTTAAAACAATGGATTAATTTGCAAAATGAGAATTTTTGCATTTTTTGTATTGTAGATTTGCATGCTCTTACCCTTAAACAAGATCCAGAGAATTTAAGAAAACAAATCAGAGAACTAGCAGCTCTATATTTGGCTTGCGGCTTAGATCCGAAAAAATCAATTATATTCATGCAATCTGATGTTCTATATCATAGTGAATTAGGTTGGATATTAGATTGCAATACCCAGTTAGGTGAATTAGAACGAATGACTCAGTTTAAAGATAAAGCAAGGCAGCACAAAGAAAATATTAATGCCGGGCTATTTACTTATCCATGTCTCATGGCAGCTGATATTCTTTTATATCAAACAAGTTTTGTACCAGTGGGTGAAGATCAAAAACAGCATGTGGAATTAACTCGGGATATTGCTACTAGAGTAAATAATAAATATGGTAAAGTCTTTACTTTGCCCGAAGTGATGCTTCCTAAAATGGGAGCAAGGATAATGGGGTTAGATAATCCTCAAAATAAAATGAGCAAATCAGCTAGTTCAGCTAATAATTATATTGCTCTTACTGATAAACCAGAAGTAATAGAGAAGAAAATAATGAAGGCAGTAACTGATTCTGGATCTGAAGTTATATTTGATTCAAAGAAAAAACCAGCAATTTCAAATTTACTAACTATTTATTCGCAAATTACTAATAAAACTATTGATCAAATTGAGGGCGAATATAAAGGAAAGGGATATGGTGATTTTAAAAAGGGATTAGCTGGGGAGTTAATAGAATTTTTAAAACCAATTCAAGCAGAATATAAGAAATGGATTAATAATCAGCCAAAATTAGAGAAGATATTAAGACAGGGAGCAAAAAAAGCTGAGAAATTAGCTAAACCAACTATTGATAATACTAAAAAAGTTATTGGACT
>JBDRII010000124.1:0-2584 GCA_043816085.1 Patescibacteria group bacterium
GGTTGTAGCCACAACTTCAAATCTAAAAATTTTAATCAAATGATTAGCTAAATACACTAAACCCATAGTAGCTAAAAATGAAAGCTGAAACCCGGCATCAAAAACCAATATCTTGGGGTTTAAAGCTACCATAACTGTGGCAGTTAGCACCAAAACATTAAAAGAATCTCGAGGCCGCCCGATTTTCTCACCCAAATGGCAAGCCAGTGCCATAATCATGGCCCGTACCACAGAACTTTCCGCGCCAGTTAAAATCACAAAAATTAATATAAACAAACCCAAAGCATAAAACAGCTTTTTCCTGGGAACTCCTAAATTTTTAAAAAAACCCATCACTACCGCACTAACAATCATCACGTTAAAACCAGATACCACCATAATATGAACTGTGCCTGTATCAATGAAATATTGATTCACCTCATCAGGCAACCCCTTTTTCATGCCCAGTAAAATCCCAGCCATCACCCCTGATACTGGTGATGGATAAACATAATTTATAGAATTAGTTAATTTTTTCTTAAATTTAAAAATATATCTTAAAAATATATTTCCGTGATTTTTCTCAATTAAATTTAAATAAGGCTCCGAACAAGTAGCGTAAATATTAAATCTAGCCAGATATTTATCATAAGAAAAATCTTCTATCTTTTCTGGTTTTTTTAAATTACATGTTATTTCTAAATAATCTCCATAATCATATTCTGGATATTTTCTAGCTCTAAGCAATACCAAACCTATAATCTCGTCCCCTTCTGGTTTTACAACTAAACGCGTATGATCAGAACGGATATCAGGTTCTTTGCTTACTACTCCATAAAAAGTAATATCTTTTTCATATGGATTATTTGGCTCCAAAAAAGAATACTGTAAATAATATCCACCTAATATAAAAAGACAGAAGCAAATTATGCTAAATAATATTTTCCAATTCTTAATAATCCCAAAAATAATAACACCAAAAAAAATCAGGATTATCAGGATTATATTGATATTAATTAACGAAAACACAAAAACACCGCTTAAAAAAAATAAACAATAAAATAAAAACTTTTTAGACTTATGAAGTGCGGGAGACATAAAAACATCCGCCTTTTTCAGGGGATGTTGAACATGTTTATATTAACAAAAAAGAAAAAATTATTCAACAGTTACAGATTTTGCTAAATTTCTAGGCTGATCTACGTCTCGTTTTAATAAAACTGCAATATGATATGCAAATAACTGCAATGGTACCACACTAAGCATTGGTGTAAGCATTTCTAAAGTTTTGGGAATATAAATAACCTCACTGGCCATCTGCTTTATTTCCTTATCACCTTTAGTCGCAATTACAATAATATTTCCGTCTCTGGCTTTTATTTCCTGCAAATTACTAATATTTTTTCCATAAACACTGTCTTGGGGGATAATAAATAAAGCTGGAAACTTTTTTTCTACCAAGGCAATTGGTCCGTGTTTCATTTCTCCAGAAGCATATCCTTCAGCATGAATATATGATATTTCTTTTAATTTTAAAGCACCCTCATAAGCAATTGAAAAATTATATTTTCTCCCCAAAAACATAAAATTCTCATACTTATAATATTTCTTGGCTAACTTTTTTATTTTATCTTCTTCTTTTAATATTTCTTCTATTTTTCTTGGGATTTGTTGTAATTCTTCTCCAATTCGACGTCCCATGGTCATAGACATTCCTCGCTGTCTGCCTAAAAATATTGTTACTAATGCTAAAATAGCTAGCTGAGACATAAATGCTTTAGTAGAAGCCACACCAATTTCTGGACCAGCATGAGAATAGGCTCCAGCATCAACTTCCCTAGCAATAGTAGAGCCAACAACGTTTATAATTCCTAAAGTAAGAGCACCCTTTCTTTTAGATTCCCGTAAGGCTGCTAGCGTATCTGCAGTTTCACCAGATTGGCTAATAATTATTACTGCTGTTTTATCATTAATAACTGGTTTTTTATATCTAAACTCTGAGGCAAATTCTACCTCACAAGGAATACCAGTATATTCTTCAATCATATACTCTCCTACTTGGCCAGCATAATATGCAGTACCACAAGCTACTATCACAATTCGCTCAATTTCACTTAAACGATCTTGTTTTTCAATAAAACCACCTAAATGAGCCAAGCCTTCATCCAATTGTAATCTACCCCTGATTGCATCTTCTACTACTTTGGGCTGCTCCATTATTTCTTTTAGCATAAAATGGGCATAACCTTGCTTTTCTGCTTCAGCCGTATCCCAGTCTATTTCCTCTACTTCTTTTTCTTTTTTTTCATTATCCAAAGTTACTATATTAAATCCTTTAGGAGTTACTGTTACGATCTCCCTATCCTCCATATAAACAACTTGTCTAGTATGTTTAAGTAAAGCCGTAACATCTGAAGCAATAATATATTCATCATCTTTTAATAACCCTAAAACTAACGGACTACCAAGTCTGGCTGCCACTATTTTTTTTGGTTCAGAAGATGATATCACGGCAATGCCATATGTTCCTTCTACTTTATGCAAAGCCTTTTGCACAGCATCTTCTAATTTAACATTTTTCTTATAATATTTTTCTATTAAATGC
>JBDRII010000125.1:0-17644 GCA_043816085.1 Patescibacteria group bacterium
CCGAATACTAGTACTTTTTTCATGTTTTTTTAAAGCCTCACCCCCTGTCCCCCTCTCCACTTCGTGGAGATGGGGAACCCTTTCAGATGATAACTTTCTTTAGTTTAATAATTTGATCTCGAATTACAGCAGCTTTTTCAAATTCCATATTTTTGGCAGCTAGTTCCATTTCTTCTCCCATATCTTTAATTATACTTTTTATTTCAGTTTTGGCTAATTGTTTTACAAATTTTATATTTATTTCATATTCCTTTTTATAGGCTTCTTCTTTTTTGCCGGCCAATCTTTCATTGGTTACTGCTTTTTTAATTGATTTTGGAGTAATGCCGTGTTTTTTATTGTAGATTTCTTGTTTTTTACGTCTTCTATTAGTTTCGTTAATAGCACGTTTCATTGAACCTGTAATTTTATCAGCAAACATAATAACTTTTCCATCTTGGTGCCTAGCTGCTCGACCAATGGTTTGCACAAGGGCGGTTTCTGACCTTAAAAAACCTTCTTTATCAGCATCGAGTATTGCTACTAGCGAAACTTCTGGCAGGTCTAGGCCTTCTCTTAATAAATTTATACCTATTAATACATCAAATGTGCCGATTCTTAGGTCACGTAAAATTTCTAAGCGTTCTAAAGTGTCGATATCAGAATGTAAATATTGAACATTAACACCTTTTTCTTTTAAAAAGTCAGTAAGTTTTTCTGCTAGCTTTTTGGTCATGGTGGTGATTAGAGTGCGTTCTCCTTTTTTGGTTCGAGTTTTAACTTCAGAAATTAAATAATCTAGTTGTTTTCTGGTTGGCTTTAATTCTATAACAGGATCAAGTAAGCCAGTGGGCCGAATTAGTTGTTCGGCAATTTGCTGGGATTTTTTTGTTTCATATTCTGTAGGGGTAGCTGAAACATAAATAACTTGATTAATTTTTTTATTGAATTCCGGGAAGTTTAAAGGCCGGTTATCTTTGGCTGCTGGTAACCTGAAACCATGGTCTATTAAATTTGTTTTTCTAGCTTGGTCGCCGTTGTACATTCCGCGAATTTGAGGAATTGTCATGTGGGATTCGTCGATAAATAATAAATAGTCTTTACCAAAAAAATCCATCAGAGTAGAAGCTGGTTCTCCTGGCTTTCGACCATCAAAATACCTAGAATAATTTTCAATACCATTTACATAGCCGGTTTGTTCCATCATTTCTAGCTCATAGCCAATTTTTTCTTTTAAGCGATGATGCTGTATAATTTTTTTTTGGCGTTTAAATTTTGTAAGTTGTTTTTTTAAGTCATTTTTAATCTCAGGTAAAGTATTTTTCATAGTATCTTCTTTGTAGATATAGTGACTAGCAGGAAAGATTAATAATTTATCATGCTCGGAAACAACTTCGCGTGACAGGAAATTCATTTCAATGATTTTTTCAATTTTATTACCAAAGAATCTAATTTGAAAAATATTTTTTTCAGAAAATGATGGAAAAATTTCTATGGTGTCACCTTGAACTCTAAAGTTGCCTCTCATCATAGCTATATCGTTTCTTCGATATTGAATATTTATAATTTGTTTTAATAATTCGTCTCTATTATATTGTTTATTTTTTTCTACTAAAACAGAAACGTTTTTATAGTCTGCGGGCTTGCCTAAACCATAAATACAAGAAACAGAAGCTACTATTAATACATCTTCTCTGGTCATGAGTGCTTGGGTGGAGGCGTGTCTTAATCTGTCAATTTCTTCATTAATATCAACTTCTTTTTCTATGTAAGTGTCGGTTTTGGCGATATAGGCTTCTGGCTGATAATAATCATAATATGAAACAAAGTAATGAACAGCATTTTCTGGAAAAAATTGTTTAAATTCTGAAGCTAGTTGAGCAGCGAGTGTTTTATTGTGAGAGATTATCAGGGTAGGTTTTTGAATTTGTTCCACAATATTAGCCATAGTAAAAGTTTTGCCAGAGCCAGTTACGCCGAGAAGTGTTTGGTCGGAATAATTTTTATTTAAACCATTTACCAGTTTTTTTATGGCTAAAGGCTGATCACCAGTTGGTTTGAATTTTGATTCCAGTTTAAATTTCATAGAATAGTAATTTTATCTGGAAAAATTGATCTTGTCAAAGGAGAAATTTTTTGCTATAATATATATAGTGACGTGCTAAAAGGGCCTTAAATTCTTGGCCTTTTTTATATGCAAATATGACTATATTATATTTTATATTTTTATTAGGGATTTTTGCGCTGTGCTTTTATGTAATGGCGCAGATTTGTAATCAATATTTTATTGTTTCTCTGGATAAGATTGCAAAACGGCTTAAACTTCCCAAAGATATTGCCGGCGCTACTTTAATGGCACTAGGATCTTCTATGCCAGAATTTTTTTGTGTAGTAATGGCGCTGACAAAAGCTGGGCATCATGAAAATATTGGAGCAGGTACTGTAGTGGGATCTGCTATTTTTAATGTTTTAGTAATTATTGGAATATCATCTTTCTTTTTTAGAGGAACATTAAAATGGCAACCTATTGTGCGCGATATGTTTTTTTATGGGATATCAATCCTTCTATTATTGGCGGCTTTTCGTGATGGGCAGATAGATCTTTCTGAAGCAACTCTGTTTATTGTTATTTATATATTATATCTGTTTGTTTTAATTTTTTGGAAAAAGTTTTATCCTTATAAAAGAAAAGATGTAATTGAAGAAGTAGATGAAGAATTAGATAGACGAGAAAAACAGGATTGTAAAAATGGGCCACTAGGACATTTATTTTGTTATATAAATAAATTTATTGGAATAATTTTTCCTGATCCAGAAAAAAAAGAAAAAAATGTTGCTTGGGCTTTTGTTTTGTCTTTAGCAGCCATTGCGGGAATTTCTTGGATATTGGTTGATACTGCTATTAGGATGGCTGGAATAATAGGAGTGTCTGATTCTATTATTGCTTTAACTATATTGGCTTTAGGAACATCTGTTCCAGACATGATCGATTCTTTGATAATCGCCAAAAAAGGTAGGGGTGACATGGCCATTTCTTCTGCTATTGGTTCAAACATTTTTGATATATTATTTGCCTTTGGTTTGCCCTGGTTTGTTTATATATTGATTAAAGGTGATTTAGTGGTGAGTACGGAGAATTTAGTGAGTTCAATATTTTTACTAGGAGCTACGGTTTTTGTTTTATTTTTCTTATTATTGGCTCGTAAATTTCATGTCGGCCGCAAGTCGGGATTATTTTTGATTGCATTATACTTTATATATTTAGGATTTATTATTTGGGAAGCTATTGGCATGTAAAATAGCTTTACAAAACCGGTAATTTTTGGTATTATTTTGATACTAATTAATTATTTTTGTAATGATTGCATACATAAAAGGAACAATTAAATTTAAAGACGAGTATTTTATAGTAGAGCGGCAAGGTCTTGGCTATAAGGTTTTTATAATTTCAGATTTGCTAGCAAAAAAGAGAGTTAATGACAGTGTTGCGCTTTTTACTCATGAACATCATAAAGATGACGGGACTGATTTGTATGGATTTGAAACTCCAGACCAGTTGCAATTTTTTGAAGAAGTAATATCTGTATCAGGTGTGGGGCCAAAATCAGGTTTAGCCATGCTGGCTCAATTTAGAACCCATGATTTAAAGAAATCTATTATACACGGAGATACTACTTTACTTACTAAAGTTTCTGGCATTGGCAAAAAGACAGCTGAAAGATTAATTTTAGAGTTAAAAGAGAAAATTGGTTTTGGCCAAACTGAAGCAGCCTCAATTTCAGAGGGAACTTCTTCTAATCAAGCTTTGGATGCATTAGTAAGTTTGGGATATTCTCATAATGAAGCCTTAGACGCTTTAAATAATATTGATCCTAATTTGTCATTGGAAGAAAAGGTAAAATTGGCTTTGAAAAATTTTGGAAAATAAACCGAACGCGCAAGCATGAAAGTCGTTCGAAATAATTATTTTTATTAATTTAATATGAAGATTAAACAGGTACAAAATAGAGATGAGTGGAATAAATTTGTTTTAGATAACAATGGTTCTTTTTTGCAATCTTTTGAATGGGGAAATTTTCAGCATGATTATGGCCGAAAAGTATATAGGTTGGGCGTGGAAGACAACAATCAATTAATAGCTGGAACGCAGATTGTAAGATATGACTTGCCAGCTAAACGTTCGTATTATTTTTCACCCTATGGTCCAGTTAAATATGATAAATTAATTTTGGAAGAAATTCAAAGACTAGCGGGAAAAAAGAAAATTATTTTTTGGAGACTTGAACCCAGAGAAAAGTTGGACATGGGTCAGAAAGTGAAAGATATTCATCCTAAAAAAACACTAATATTAGATTTAAATAAAAGCGAGAATGATTTATTGGGAGAGATGAAGCAAAAGGCTAGGTATAATTTGCGGCTAGCTGCTAAAAAAGGAGTGCGAGTAAAAATTAGTGATAATATTAAAGACATTGATGTTTTTTATAATTTAATTTCTGATACAGCTAGTAGACAAAGCATTAAAATTTTTCCACGATCTTATTATCAGCTAATGCTACATATATTAGGCGATCAAAATTTAATGAGACTATATTTGGCTGAATATAAAGGAGAAATTATTGCCGCAAATCTTATGATTGCCTTTTCTGACACCATGACTTATTTACATGGCGGAACATCTCATGAACATCGAAATGTTATGGCTCCATATTTATTGCAATGGCAGGCAATGATGGATGCCAAAAATGCGGGTCTTACAAAATATGATTTTTTTGGAATTTCAGATTCTATTCCTTCGTGGCAGGGCATTACTCGTTTTAAAAGAGGATTTGGAGGTAAAGAAATTGAATATTCTGGAACATATGAGGTGCCATTGAATAATATTTGGTATAAAGGATATAATTTAATTAAAAAGATTAAAAAATAATATGAAAGTATTAATTGCAGCGGCAGGTAGAGGCACAAGAATGAAAGAATTGGGAATTGATAAGCCCAAGCATCTTTTAGAAGTAAAGGGCAAACCTTTTTTATATTATTTATTAGAAAATATCAAGAAAGCTGGGTTTAAAGATATTATTGTGGTGGGAGGATATAAAGCAGAAAAAATAGAAGAATTTATTTCTGGATATGATAAAAATATTAAAGTTATTAATCAGTGGGATCGGATTTCTAAAGAAAAATATGGAACTGTTTGTCCGATTGAAGCAGCTCGCAATGAATTAAAAGATGATAATTTTATTTTTATTTCCGGAGATAATTATTACTCTGCCCTGGATCTTAAAAAAATGAAAAAAAATGATGACATGAATTACGCAGCCTATTACACTAGTAAATATCCAGAATTATATGGAGTAGTAAGATATGATAAAAAAGATTATTTAGAAGAAATTGTAGAAAAGCCAATGAAACATATTGGAAATGAAATTTCGATAGGTTTATATAAATTTACTCCAGAGATATTTTCAAAAATAGAAAAGATAGATAAATCCACAAGAGGTGAATATGAATTGGTGGATGCGGTGAATAGACTAGCCAAGGAAAGACAAGTAAAAGTTATAGAACATAAAAAACATTGGTTTGATTTTGGAAAGCCAGAAGATGTGCCAGTGTTAGAAGAATTTTTACACAATGAAAAAATTATCTAGGAAAAACCCGGGGCGTTTTGCTTCGCAAACCGCACGGGTAAAGGTGGTAACAATTGGTGGTGGTTCTGGGCAATCACTGTTATTAAATTATTTAAAAAATTATGATTTAGATATTTCAGCTATTGTTTCTATGATTGATGATGGCGGTTCTACTGGTGAACTGCGAAAAGAATTTGATGTATTACCTCCGGGTGATGTTCGAAAGTGTTTGCTTGCGATGGCTACTAAAAATGAAAAATTACAAAAAGCTATGGCAGCTAGATTTGATGGCGGACATAGTTTTGGCAATTTAATGATTTCAGGATTAGAGCTGGAGCTAGGTGGCTTCGATAAGGCAGTGGAACAAATTGAAAAAATAATAGGAGTAAAGGGAAAGGTGATTCCATCAACACTGGACCGATCATATTTGGTGGCTAAATTAAAAAATGGAAAAATTGTTAAAGGTGAAACAAATATTGATGTACCCCGAGGTATTCGAGCGAAAATAAATAAAGTTTATTTACAGCCCAAAGCAAGAGCTAATCCCGAAGCTGTGAAAGCGATTTTAAATGCAGATTTTATTGTTTATACTATTGGCGATCTTTATACTAGCCTTATCCCAAATTTATTATTAAGTGGAATGAAAGAAGCAATTGAAAAATCTGGGGCAGTTAAAATTTTTGCAATAAACAGAACAAACAAAAAAGGAGAAACTGATAATTTTACAGCTTACGATTATATTGAAACATTACTTACCTATTTAAAACCAGAAAGCCTAGATTATGTTTTGGTAGATAAGTGTAAATTAAAAATAGGAAAAAATTATCAGGAAGTCAAATATAATAAAAAGAAAATAGAAGACAATGGCGTATTAGTAGGGGAAGCAATATTAAGTAGTAAAAAAGACCCGAATCACATTGATGGTCAAAAATTAGCTAACAATTTATATAAGTTATGCCAAAAATTATATTAGATTTTGATTATACGTTGTTTGACGTAGATAAATTTAAAGATGCAATGTATAAAGCTGTGCGTCCATATTTGATTAACAAAACCAGGAAGTTTTGGGATGATGAAAAACATGCTATTCAAAATAAATTAGCCTTTTATGACCATAAAGCTCATATCAAAAATATTGTTGAGCCTAAGGATGTTAAAAGGGCTGAAATAGCGGTAAATAAAGTTATAAAAAATTCTAAAAAGTATTTATATAAAGATACTTTGGATTTTATAAAAAAATATAAAAAGCATAAAATATATATTGTGAGTTTTGGGGTAGATGGATTTCAAAAAGAAAAGATCAAAGCTACTGGAATAGATAAAAAAGCCAAAGTAATTATTACCAGAGGAAAAAAGTATCCTTATTTTAAAAAAATAGTAAAAAAGAATGAAGTCGGGATTTTTATTGAAGATAAAGGAAGCGAGATTGATATGGTAAAGAAAAATTATCCGCAAATTGTTTGTTATTGGATGCGAAGGAAGAACGGCCGGTTTAGAAATGATCCATGTAAAAAGTTTGACTATAAAATTAATAATCTAAAAATTAATATATGATTATGGATAGAACAAAAGTTTCAGTCTGCGGACATTTCGTAGATTTTGCTGAAGGTGTTTCAGAAGAAATAATGAGAAAATTTAAAGGAGCTCCGTGCGAAGAATTGGAACCATTATTTTCTGAGGCTAAAGGAAAGGGTCAAGGAAAATTTGATCCAGGATTTGGTAGCACTATGTATGGGCTGACTATCCAGGTGAGTGGAATTTATCTTTTTGATGTATATAGTTATAAGCGTTAATGAGAATATATTCAGTATCAGAATTTAATAAGGAAGTAAATGAGCTACTTTCCCAGGTGGTGGTTTCTGTTCAGGGAGAAGTGGCTAATTTTAATATTTCTCAAAATAGATTTGTGTGGTTTGATTTAAAAGATCCAAAAGCATATTTTTCATGTTTTATGATGATGTTTAGCCTAAAACATGAATTAGAAGACGGAATGGAAATAAAAGTAACTGGTACTCCGGGTGTGTTTGCTAAATCTGGTAGATTTAGATTTATGGTAAAGCAGATTGAATTAGTTGGTGAGGGCAGCTTAAAAAAACAGTTTGAACTTTTAAAAAAGAAATTGGAGAATGAAGGGTTGTTTGATGAAGATCGTAAGCGTCCTCTTCCTCAATTTCCAGGAAAAATTGGATTAATAACTTCAGAAAATGCAGCTGCTTATATGGATGTTTCGAGGGTATTGAATAATAGATGGTCTGGCATGGAAATAATATTTTATCCTGTGCAAGTTCAAGGCCGAGGTGCAGAATCACAAATAATTGATGCTATTAATTATTTAAATGAGAAGCATAGTGACGCAGAAACAATAATGTTAACCAGGGGTGGCGGGTCTATGGAAGACTTGCAGGCCTTTAACGATGAAGAAGTGGCTCGAGCTATTTTTTCCTCTAAGATTCCTATAATCTCTGGAGTGGGCCATGAAAGAGATGTGACAATAGCTGATATGGTAGCAGACCGTAGGGCAGCAACGCCTAGTAATGCAGCTGAATTATTAGTTCCCCATAAAGATGATTTATTAATGCAGATTGAAAATTGTGAAAAAACTATTAGTAATAAATTGGAAAATAATATTTTGGGAAAGCAAAATTTAATAAATAGATTATATACTTCTTTTGATATGAAATTAGAAAATTATAATGATGATATTGATGCTAAGATTAATTTATTAAATTCATATAATCCAAAAAATGTGTTAAAAAGAGGGTTTAGTATTTCCCGGATAAATGGTAAAATAGTTAAGTCAAAAAAAGGTGTTAAGAAAGGACAGGAAATGGAGACAGAGGTGGTGGATGGAAAAGTGAAGTCAAGTATAATTTGAAATAATTTTTCTCGAATTTCTTCGTGCAGACTACGCATAGCACAGAAATTCTCGAAAAAATATTTAAAATTATTAGATATAAAATAAATGCCAAAAAAGAAAACAGTAAAAATAGATTTTCAGAAGAAGTTTGAAGAGTTAGAAAAAATAACAGAAGAATTTGAGTCTGGAGATTTGGATTTGGAAAAAGGTTTGAAAAAGTTTGAACATGGTATAAAATTAGCCGAAGAACTTAAAAAATATTTAGGTGAAGTAGAAAATAAAATTAAGAAAATAAAAAAGGATTAATGTTTAAGCAAAAAATGAGTAAAAAGTTAGGGCCCCTTTCAATGATGTTGGTGGATGCGGCTAAAAGACAAGGAGCAAAGATAAAAGTAGTTTCTCCTCCAGCTACGTTTTGGACGATTAAGGGAAAAAAGAAGTGGTTGTTTTGTGGAGTCTACACCCCATTAAATAAACTTCCAGGTGGAAAAATTGCAGATAATAAAAAATGGACAAAAAGGGTGTGGTTGGCTTCCGGTTTACCCGTGGCTAAAGATTTTATTGTTACAGAAAAAAATTATATAGAAAGAATTCGCGATAATAAGATAAGTTTTCCTTTGGTGGTAAAGCCTATGGCAGATAGTTTAAAAGGATATGGGGTGGTTACAAATATTAGATCTAAAAAAGATTTGGAAAAAATATGTCAGAAATTATTTAAAAAAAATCATCCCAGATTGATAATTGAAGAATTTTATCAGAATTTAATAGATTATAGAGTGTTAGTATTAAATGGAAAGGTTATAGCCACATCAAAAAGAATTCCCCCATATGTGGTGGGTGATGGAAAAAGTACTATTAAAAAATTAATTTCAGAGAAAAACAAAATTAGAAAGGAATTTAAGGAAGCAGAATTAGGTGCTATAAAAATGGATGATGAATTTAGAATTAGTTTAAAAAATCAAAAAATGACTTTAAACACAGTTCCGAAAAAGAATAAATATGTAAAATTAAAAAATGTTTGTAATCAAGGTAGTGGCGGTGAGGTTGAAGACGCTACTAACGATATTTGTAAATTTAATAGAAAATTAGCAATTAAAGCAGCTGAAGCCTTGGATTTAAAGTTAGCTGGAGTAGATTTTTTATGTAAAGATATTTCAAAACCATTAAAAAAGAGGAAAGGTATATTATTAGAGGTTAATGAGCACCCAGACCTTTCTCTTCATATTTTTCCGCAAAAGGGAAAACCAAGAATGGTGGCTGATCAGATAATTAAAGAAGTATTAAAACTACAATGAAAAGTAAAAAGTTCAATTGGATCAAAATTACCAATCAAAACAAAGATTGGTTAATTAAAAGGGCTTGTGCTAATACTAGAAAATTTTTAGAAGCGGCTTTGAAGTTGGGCTATAAAGTGGAATATTTAAGCTATTTTTTTACCCTGCGGATTACTCATAAGGGAGTAACAAAAAATATTGTTAATGTGGCTACTTCGTTAAACAACCAGTCAGCATATCGTCTGGCTAATAATAAATTTTTGACAGATTCTGTTTGGCAGCAGAATGGAGTTTATTGTTCTAATTTTTCTTTGATTACTAAGAAAATGCTGGCTGAAAACAAATTAGATTTACAAGGTTTGAAATATCCCTTGGTGATAAAACCAGCTAAGGACACAACTCACGGCGAAATGGTGGTGACAAATATTGTTAGCGCAATAGAATTAAAAAAATATGCAAAAAAGATATTAAAGAAACATCAGGCAGCTTTAGTAGAAGAATTTCATAAAGATTTGTTTGAATATAGGATTTTAGTATATAAGAGTAAAATAATGGCTGTAGCAAAAAAGGTTCCGGCTAATGTTACTGGTAATGGAAAGGATAATATTAAAGCTTTGATTGTTAAGAAAAACATTGTAAGACAAAAATTTAGGAAACATAATTTGATGCCCATAAAAATTGATGATGATTTAAAAAAGAAATTAAAAGAACAAAAATTAACTTTATCTTCTAAACTTAAAAAGGGTCAGAATATTCAGCTGAAAAATGTAGGTAATTTATGTGCTGGTGGTGAAGTCTTAACTATTAACAATATTCATCCCCTAGTAGAAAAAATGGCTTTAAAGGCAGCTAGGGTTTTGGATTTAGATTTAGTTGGTTTAGATTTGTTAGCAAAAGATGTGACAAAGCCACTTAAAAAAGGCAGAGATATATTTTTAGAGGCCAATGAAACCCCGGGAATAAATTTGCATTTTGATTGGGAGAAAAAAGAGATGCCGCCTATTGCTGAAAAAATAATGAAAGAATTATTTAAATAATATGAAAAAATTTTTAATAATTGTTTTTGGGTTAATTTTAGTAGTTGCTTTATTGGTAGTGATTGGTTATTTACTAATGCCAGATTATTATAAAGTATTAGTTATAGGATCAGACCAAAGGGAGATGGAAAGATCGCGTTCTGATGTATTAATGGTTATAGCTGTTCCAAAAAGCAGTAAAAATTTTATGAATATTATTATGGTTCCTAGAGACACAAAGATAGAACATAAAGAATGGGGTATGCAAAAGATCACACATTTATATTTTTTAGGAGAGAGAACAGATAGTGAGGTTTTGGGAAATTTAGACGCTACCCAAGAAACAGTGGAGGATTTATTAGATATAAAAATGGATGCAACTGTAGAAGTGACATTTGAAAGTTTTATTGAAATAGTGGATAAATTGGGTGGAGTAGATGTGGGTGGAGAGCATGTAGATGGAGCTGATGCCAAGGAAATGGTGCACAATAGATTTGTGCAAGAAACTGGCGATTTTGGCCGGGCTGAAAATCAAAGAGAGATACTTAGAAATTTAGTAACGCGGGCTAAAAGTTATGAAAATGCTAAAATGGTGATGGATTATTTTGACACTTCGGAAAAAGCCAGGCTGAGATTCAATAAAACTAAAGCAGTAATGTTTGGGGCAGCATTTTTTATAGGACATCGGGGCAGACTAAGTTTAGGTGAAATGCATGAAGAAATACTTCCTGGTAGTAATGGTAGGATTTATACGCCAGATTTTGGAAAAGAATTATATTATTGGATATTGGATGAAGAAGGAGTAAAAGAAATGGTTGATGAATATTTAAAATAGGAAATTTTAAACCCCGAATAAATATTTATTGGGGGTATTGAAAATTATCTATGTTCAGAGCATCCCCTTACAAATTAAAAATGTTTGATACTTGTCCTTTGCAGTACAAGTATACTTATATTGATGGTTTATCTGATCAGTATAAAACTGCAAAGCCTTATTTAACTATGGGAGCACATGTTCATAATGCTTTGAAGGATTTTTATGAGAATTTAAAACCAGAAGAACGGGATTTTAAAAAGTTAGAAGAGATTTTAAGAAAAAGGTGGGCAGAGAATAGATCTGGATTTTCCGGTGTTGAAGATGAGCGTAAATGGGGAATCAAAGCTTTACAAATGTTAAAGCTTTATGTTTATAAAAATGATGTAACAAAAACTCCGTCTAGTTTAGAAGATTATTATGACGCAGACATAGATCATGATTTAAAAGTGTTGGGGCGAATTGATAGAGTTGACGAAGATGAAAGGGGCTATCATGTGATAGATTATAAAACTGGAAAGTTTGATGCAAAAGATGTGTCTGATTTTCAATTAGTGATATATGCTTTAATAATGTCGGCTAATATTAAAAAACCAATTTATAAAGCTTCGTATTTATATCTGGCAAGTGATCAGTGGTATTCTATAGATATAGACGAAGATATGTATGAGAGCGCAGCTCTGCGAGTAAAAGAGGAAGTAGAGAAAATAAAACAAGAAAAGAAATTTGATCCAAAATTAAATAAATATTGTAAGTCTTGTGACTTTTTGGAAATTTGTCCGAAGAAAGAAGAGATATTAAAAAAATTAGAAGAGGAGGAGAGATGAATAGAGTAGTAATCGACATTGAGACTAAAAAAACATTTGATGAAGTAGGGGGTCAACATAATTTAACCCAACTGGGTATTTCTTTTGTGGGGCTTTATTCTTATTCTCAAGATAAATATTTTAGTTTTTTTGAAAAAGATTTGCCAGTTTTAGAAAAAATATTATTAATGGAAAAACCGGAAATTATTGGATACAATACTGTGTATTTTGATAATCCAATATTGCAGACTGCTTTTAAAGAATTGAAAATAAGCGAACTGCCGCAATTAGATATTTTTCAGCATGTTACTGATGCTTTGGGTTTTAGATTAAAACTAGATACTTTGGCTCAAGCAACTTTAGGAAGAGGAAAAATTGGTGATGGTTTGGATGCTATTAAGTATTTTCGAAATCATCAATATGAAGAATTAGCTAAATATTGTCTGGAAGATGTTAGAATTACTAAAGAAATATATGAATATGGGGGAAAACATGAGAAATTACTATATACAGGTGGTGGAGAGTTGCGGGAAGTGTCTGTTTTCTGGGGTGATTTTAAAAAAATTAATAATAATCTTGAAAAAGCTCTGAAAGATCATATTCAACTTAAAGTAGATTATTTAGAATTAGATGAAGAGGGCAAGGGGGAAGCAAAGAATATTATTTTGGATCCACAAGAAATTAAAAATAATGTTTTAGAGGGCTTTTCTAAAGAATTGCAAAAAGTGATTAAAATAAATGTTAACCGAATATTAAATTTAGAGGAAACTGGTGAGAACTTTGCTCATCAAGGAGCGTTTTTTGATGTATGATTTTTGGTTATTAACTTTTTTATGAACTGGGATAATACTGGGGCCGAATAATTCCACTAATACCTTTGGTGGGATTTTTTTGAAATGAGAAACTGTGTGAACATCTAAGGACTTTAAAACTCTAGCAGTTCTAGGACCGATACCGCCTAATAACTCGATTGGGATATTGCTATTTTTATTATAAGACATATATTTAGAATTTACGTATGATCCCGGCGACTTTGCCTTGGATAATTACGTTTTTTACGTGTAAGGGTTTGTACTTTTTATTGCGAGGTTGCAAGCGAATGTAATTTTTTTCTTTGTGAAACTCTTTTAAAGTAGCTGAACCGTCATCAAGTAGGGCCACTACAATGTCGCCGTTGTTTGCTATGTCTTGTTTTTGGACTATTACAAAGTCTCCATCTGAAATAAGGCTTTCGACCATGGAGTCACCTTTTACTTTAAGGATATAAGAGTTGTCATCATTAATAAGCTCCCGGGGAATGGTAAGGGTTTCTGATTTATCTTCTATGGCTTCTATTGGCTCGCCTGCAGCAATGAGGCCAGCAATAGGTAAAGTAATGGTATTTTCACTATTACGAGACGCAAAATTTTGCGTCTCTACGTCTGTAACACTGACGTCCCTGGCCTTATTAAAGCCTCTTATTAGATATCCACTATTCTTAAGTTCTTCTAAATGTTGGTGAACTGTGGCAATAGACTTTAGTTTGAACTTTTTGGCTATTTCCTGAAGGGTGGGGGAATAACCTTGTTTGGCCGTATATTTCTCAATAAATTCAAGGATTTTTTTCTTTTTGGGTGTTAATGTGGGTGACATAGGTGTTTTTTAAGAATATTAATATATTCTTATTATACCGAACAAAAACCGAAAGTCAAGCATAACATGTGGATAACTTGTATATTATGTTATAATAATTGTATGAAAAAATTGTCTCTTGTTTCTCTATTTTTATTTATATTTATAATATTTGGGTTTATTTTTTTTATTGATGAAATTCAGGCGCAAGAATTATCTGATTATAATATTAAGTTTAAAGATGGAAATATTATTAATGTGGAAATGAATGAGCTAGGAAATTTTACCGGGGATGAAAGCGTGGAAATGATTGAGCCAAATTTTCGGCGAATAGCTCTGGCAAATCATCCCAATGATACATATTATGGTTATCAATGGCATTTGCATAATACTTCTGATATGGACATAGATGCACCTGGTGCTTGGGAAGAAGAAACAGGTTCTAATAATATAGTGGTGGCTGTAATTGACTCGGGAGTGGACTTGGATCACCCAGATCTTATAGATAATATTTGGGTAAACAATGATGAGGTGGCAGGAAATTTTATTGATGATGACGGCAATGGATACGTGGATGATGTTAATGGTTGGGATTTTATTACTGGAAATAATAATCCAAATCCTTCACCAGATGGTGTGGGTGATGATTGGGGTGTGGCCCATGGCACACATGTGGCTGGAATTATTGGAGCTAAAGGAAATAATGGCAAGGGTGTAGCTGGAGTGGCCTGGAAAGTAAAGATAATGCCAGTTCAGGTTTTAGATGATGAGGGTTTGGGTGATACTTATTCTATTATTCAGGGAATTAATTATGCCATAGATAATGGAGCAGATATTATTAATATGAGTTTTGGAGCTTATGGATATTCTGCGTTAGAAGCAGCAGCAGTGGAAGACGCGCTAGATAAAGGTGGAATTTTAATAGCAGCTCTGGGAAATGATTCTTTGAATGTGAATTCTTGGGCAATGTATCCGGCTTGTTACCCTAAAGTTTTGGGGGTTACTGCTACTAATGCATCTGACCGAGCTTCATATTTTACCAATTATGGTACAGACTGCGCAGATGTGGCTGCACCTGGCAGTAATATATATAGTACTTATTATACTGATGACCCAGCTTATGGTTTTAATACAGATTATGGTTATATGAGTGGCACTTCCATGGCAACACCAGTGGTATCTGGCATGGCAGCGATTTTAAAGGCTAATATGAGTGGTGAAACTAGAAGTTCTATTAATGATGCAATTATTGGGTCAGCTGAAGATATTGGTCTTGAAAATAATATGGGATCAGGCCGGGTGAATTTGAAAAAAGCTTTAAATGCGCTGCAAAGTAGCAGAAAGCCAACTAAACCAAAAAAGATTCATGCGTATAAAAATAAAAAAAAGAAGAAAGAAATTAAGCGCAGTATTAGAACTAATGATCAGGATCCCTATTTTTATTGGAAAAAAGGTAAGAAAAGTGACGATATAGCAGGATATTATGTATATTTTGGGACAAAAAAGAATGGAAAACCAAAAAAACAAGGCGTTTTTCAAACTTCGCGGAGTTTTGTTCCCAGTAGAACACTAAAAGGAGACGAAAAAAGCTATTATATAAAGGTAAAAAGCCTGAATACAGATGGAAATTTATCTTCTGGCCTTAGAAAATTTAAGTATATTATTGATACAAAGGTAGACCGGCCAGTGCAAATGGATTTAGTGAAAAATCAATATGGCATCTTAATTCGGTGGTACAAGGTCCAAAATCAGCATATTGATGGGTATCATGTTTATAAGTATAAGAAGAAACAGAAGAAATATGTGAAAATTACTAGTAAAAAAGTAGGATATACTAGTTATTTTGATATTAACGTCGAAAAAGGAAATACTTATAAATATAAGATAAAAGCTTTTGATGACTTGGGAAATAAGTCTAGTCTTTCAAAACGAAGCACTGTTTATTATGATTGATTTTTAATGATTGACTGTCAACTGCCAACTGTCAACCATGAATATAATTAGTATAATTTTCCTTGATTTAAAGGTTAAAATATGATAAAATGAAGACATGAAAGGACAAAAACCTTTATTTATAAAACAATATTTTTGGGATATAAACTGGATAGATTTTTCACCACAAAAATATCCTGATTTTACTATTGAAAGAATATTAGAAAATGGTGATGTTAAATCAGTTGAATGGTTAAAGAATAATTTTTCTACTCAAAGAATTAAAAAAATAATTAAAGATAGTAGACGGCTTTCCCCTAAGAGCGCAACTTATTGGGGTCTTGTTTATAATATTAATAGTAATAATATTTCATGTTTGAAAAAACCATCTCTAAACAAACTAAGAACAGCTTGGAAGAGCTAAGTAATTTAGAAATTGTAAAACAGTTTTATTTAGCAGGTGGAACAGCTATGGCTTTGCAATTGGGGCATCGAACTTCTTTGGATTTGGATTTTTTTACTAAGAAAAACTTTTCTGAAGAGAAATTGATCAGTGTTTTAAAAGATAAAGGAAAATTTAAGTTAAATAAAAAAGAGGAGCAGACAATTCATGGGATATTTAATGGAACTAAAGTGAGCTTTATTTATTATCCTTATCCTTTAGTTTATAAAGTAAATAAATTTTTAGGGGTAAATTTGGCTGATGTAAAAGATATTGCCTGCATGAAGTTAGATGCAGTAGCTACTAGGGGCAGTAAAAAAGATTTTATAGATTTGTATGTTTTATTTAAAGATTTTTATTCATTAGAAAAAATATTGATAATTTTTAAGAAAAAGTATAAAGAATTAGATTATAATATAATGCATATATTAAAGAGTCTGACATTTTTTGATGATGCTGAAAAAGAGCCTATGCCAAAAATGCATTATTCATTAACTTGGAAGATAGTAAAGGATTTTTTTAAAAAAGAAGTTCATAAATAAATTGTATAGTTAACAGTCAAGGGTGACACATTTTTTGTAATATTCCTTGGGTGTTAACCCATCTAATGTTAAATGTATTCTTTCATAATTGTAATAATGCAGCCATTCATAAGGAGTCTTCCATACTCTATACGGATTTAAATAATATTCATCATCAATAGTTTTATGCACTCTTTCTACTACCGTCAGGATAAATGTATTTAATGTCAAACTGCACTCCTTCACCTGGTTTTTCAATGATTAAACGTTCTTTCATTGGTTCATACCAAGGAAGTTTTCTTTGTGGTTTTCTAATTAACATTTTCTTTTTGTAAAAACGATAAATGATTGTGGTAGAAACATCTACATCAAATTCCTGTTTAATACGATATTTCATCTTTAAAGGACCATAATTAGTCTTTATTTTTTCTTTGGCAATAAATTGTCTAATTTCATCATTTAATTTAACATTAGGCTGTCTTTTTTTAGAGTGATAATTTCTACCATCTTTAATATCTTTTTGATACCAGTAGTAATAACACTTTAACTGGTTTTCCACATTTGTATACCTGATAATACCATCTACTTCTTTGTTTTCTAGTAGACTGTTTTGGATAAGCCATAATTCATAGGGTTAATGCTTAAATCATAGTTAACAGGTGTTACCCTTTAACCTATCATGTGTAACCCTACGGTGTTAACTGTACAATAAGTGGATTGTTAAGTAATACTTTGCTATAATACTTACATGTTATTAATTTGGTTTTTAGC
>JBDRII010000126.1:0-2883 GCA_043816085.1 Patescibacteria group bacterium
AAAAAAAAGACATTACCCCCTTAGGAAACGCCTCTATTTATTAATTTAAAGATAGCAACAATTCAGCTTTGGGTCAAGTCTATTTCTGCAAATATTTTTTAATTTGTTGAGTGAAATATTCCTTAACAATCTTGGGCATATGCTTTTTATCTTGAGGATCAATAAATTCAATTTTAAAATCTTTTAAATCATCAAAATAGACCAGTTGTTCTAAAAATAATTTTTCATTAAAGTTGCTTTTAAATATTTGTCTGGCAATTTTGATAATCTGTTCAAGATTAAATTTCTGGATTAACAAAATATATATATCCAAATAATCTCGGTAGGTGCCTCGACGGCCAATTGTATACGCTTTATAAGCAGCTAAATCTTTGAGATTGAATAGATCTATAGAATTTGTTTTAATGGTGGAAGATAGTTTTTTAAAAGGAAAATATAAAAAAGTAATTTTTATTTTATTTTTATACAAA
The DNA here is from genome assembly GCA_043816085.1 of Patescibacteria group bacterium. GTDB lineage: Bacteria > Patescibacteriota > Patescibacteriia > UBA9570 > JAHJKD01 > JBDRII01. The sequence goes on from JBDRII010000126.1 coordinate 471, forward strand.
ACAGTCAATTCGTCTTCATTGTTGACTAAAGGATGGATGTTGGATGCGCCAAAAATTTTATTAACTCTGCTTAATAGTTTTTTAGCAATCGGCTTTTTGAAAAAAATATCAAAATCAAAAGAAAGGCGGTGCCTAAGCTGTAAGGCTAAAGCAGTCCCGCCGCCCAAGATTCCCTGTCCTTTAAATTCTTTAAGCTTCAACCAAACTTCTTGGCGTTCAGGATCGAGGATGTCGTAATGTATTTTTAAAATAGTCTTTGGCATTAAGTTTTTTTTGTGATTTTAAAATAAAATTTTTAACAAAATTAAAACTAGCTGGATCATATATTTTAGCTGGCTGGGTATTAAAAACTTTTCTAACTGTAGGCAGGGAGTAAGTTTTTAAAATCCATTTAATCTGAGGCATGTCTCCGTATTGCAGAACTTGATGAATAATATAATGCTTATCTTCATTTAAATCTAAAGTCTTAACTGGTCTTGACCATAAGATTCCCTGTAAATTTTTAGGTATTTTTCTTGTCATATATTGGTATTTTAGCACATTTTTACGGTTTTGTAAACGAAAAACTACAATGTCAAGACTAAATATTGACATATTATTTTTAATAATATATAATAGAAGTAAGAGTATTTATTACTTTGATCAAATAAAACCATGGATAATTTAATCACAAAATTATATAAATATCCAAAAACCATTTTAACTAATAAAGATATAGCTTTAATTTGGGCAGAAACTAACTCCAATAACCTAAAATCAAAAATAGCTTATTATGTAAAACAAGGCGCATTGATCCGATTGACCAGGGGGGTCTTTGCCAAAGATCAAGACTATAATCCTAAAGAACTTGCAACCAGCATCTATACCCCATCTTATATCAGTTTTGAAACTGCCCTACGGGAAGCAGGCGTAATTTTTCAGCACTATGATACCATTTTTGTAGCTGCCAAATGGCCTACAGAAAAAAAAATTGGCGGCCATACTATTACTTTTCGCAAGCTAAAAGACAGTGTTCTCTACAATACTTCTGGCATCCAACAAAAAGACTATTATAGTATAGCCACGACTGAACGGGCTTTTTTAGATATGATTTATTTATTTCCAGAGTTTTATTTTGATAATCTCAAACCAATAAACTGGCAAGTCTGCCTTGAATTAGTAGAAATATATGAAAACCAGGCTTTAAAAAAAAGATTAATTAAGTATAAAAACAATGCTTAATAGAAAAAAACACCAATTAATTATGGGGCGAATTTTACGGGACATTTCCAATGATACTTCAATTGCTCCTTTATTAGGACTTAAGGGCGGAACCTGTGCCTATTTTTTTTATGGTTTGCCGCGTTTCTCTGTTGATCTAGATTTTGACTTTATTTCCAACGACGAAGCAGCCCAGCCGCTTGTTTATAATCAGTTAAAGAGCATTTTAAAAAAATATGGTGACATTAAAGACAGCTATATTAAAAGGTTTACCATTTTCTTTCTGCTTTCTTATGGGCCTGAAGACCACAATGTGAAAGTTGAAGTGAATATCAGAATGGATATTCCAAAAATTGCAGACCACTATGAAGTAAAAGAGCTTCTTGGCATTTCCATGCTGGCAGCCAAGCAGCCTTATTTATTTGGTGGCAAGCTGGCTGCTTTGACTTTGCGCAGCCAGACAGCTATGCGGGATATTTACGATATTTGGTATTTTGCCAGTAATAATTGGAGTATAGACAGCCAGGTTATTAAGATCAGGACCGGAAAAACCCTAAAAAAACAGTTGGCTGATTGCATTGCCCTTATTGAACAAGTCAAGGACAATCAAATCCTCCAAGGCTTGGGGGAGTTATTAAACGAGAAAGAAAAAACGCGAGTTAAATCGCAAGTGAGAAGTGAAGTGATTTTTATGTTAAAAAATTACATTTCAGTTTTAAAATAAAATTTTTAATTCCCTATAAATTTTTAGGTATTTTTATTATAATGAAGTTTCTCCAATTTGGGGTAATGTTTCAGCGAAATTTTGAAGGCCAGGAGGTGGATTTGCCAGCAAACGACCGTCATATAATATTTGTTCTGATGGTTTATTTATTCCAGATTCTACTATACCTTCTCTTTCAAAAAAGAATTTATAGGCAATCATAGCTCCATTTACTTCTAATGTGCCGGCTGAGCCTGTGCCAGTATAAATACTTCCTTCAACAGGAACTGTGTTAGGATCATCCAGAGCAACATAGACTCCAACTAATTTCTGGACATTAGAGCCAATTATAATGTCGCCTTTGACAATAAAAGCTACAGAAGGAAGTTCATCTATATTACCTAAACTATATCCATCATCGGCATCTTTAGAATAAGTAATGTCATTATTAATATATAAATCACCTTCAACAACAATAGTTCCGTTTCCAGCATCTCCAAATTCATTAAA
>JBDRII010000127.1:0-6067 GCA_043816085.1 Patescibacteria group bacterium
TGATAAGCTAGTATTGCCTTAATTAATAATTAATCTGGTAATTGAAGGCGATAAATAAAAATACTGTTTTTTGACTAATCTTAGCAGAATATAATCTTAAAAACTTCTTTATACATGACAACTTACTATCTAATTTAGATTTTTATTTTACTTTTGAAAGCTCATAAGCTTTCTTTATTACCAGAACAGGAGATATAAATTTATGGAAACGATTTTAGGACCAATTTTACTAGTTCTTGGTTTAGGGGCTGGTTTTGGACTTGGGTATTGGATTAGAAAAATTTTAGCTAGCAAGCAAAAAGATTCGGCTGAAGCAAAGGCTGAAAATCTTATAATTGAAGCTAAAAACCAACAACAAGAATTACTATTAAAAGCTAAAGACAAGGCTTTGGCTGTAGTAGAAGAAGCTAAAAAAGAAGAACAAGAAAGACGAGCAGAACTAAGGGGTATTCAAAAAAGATTGGAAAAAAGAGAAAGTCTTTTTGACCAGCAGCTTTTAGATTTGGAAAATAAGAAACAAAGCGTACTAAGTAAGGCTGAAAAATTAGAAGAAGTAAAAAAGGAAATTGAAAACATTAGAAATGAACAAATTGCTAAATTAGAAAAGGTGGCCTCTTTAAACAGAGAAGATGCTAAAAAATTATTGCTAGAAAATGTGGAAAAACAATCTAAAGAAGATATTGTTTCTCGTATGCGTAAATTAGAGGCGATTTCTGGTGAAGAAGTAGATAATAAAGCTAAACAAATGTTAACTGAAGCTATTCAACGTTGTGCCTCTTCTCATGCAGCTGAATCTACTACTACTGTGGTTAATTTGCCCTCCGATGAAATGAAGGGCCGAGTAATTGGTAGGGAAGGACGTAACATTAAAAGGATTGAGGAATTAACTGGTGTAGAAATTATTGTGGATGATACTCCAGAAGCTATTATTGTTTCTGGATTTAGTCCTATTCGAAGGCATCTAGCAAAAAGAGCATTAGATAAATTGATTGCAGATGGCCGGATCCATCCTACTAAAATTGAAGATGCTATTGAAACGGCTAAAAAGGAAATGGCTTTGGATATAAAAAAAGCTGGAGACGAAGCTTTATATGAAACTGGGGTAACTGGTTTTGATCCAAAATTAATTCAAATATTGGGTCGATTAAAATATCGAACCTCTTATGGCCAAAACGTGCTGCGCCATTCTGTAGAAGTTGCTGAACTGGCTGCACTCTTAGCAGAAAAGTTGGGAGCAAACGTAGCTTTGTGTAAAAAATCTGGCTTACTTCATGATATTGGAAAAGCCGTGGATCATGAGATCCAGGGTACTCATCCGGAAATTGGCCGAGACATTGCCAAGAAGTTTGGTTTGTCTGATGAAATGATTAAACCAATTTTAGAACATCATGAAGATCACCCATCTACACTAGAAGCAGTTATTGTTAAAGTAGCCGATGCTATTTCTGGAGCTAGACCCGGAGCTAGAAAAGATACTTATGAAAAATATTTACAAAGATTAGAAGAGCTAGAGGATGTGGCCAAAACTTTTGAAGGTGTAGACAAGACTTATGCTATCCAAGCTGGGCGTGAAGTTCGGGTTTTTGTGGAACCAGAAAAAATTGATGATTTGGCTGCCGAAAAAATGGCTAGAGAGATTGCTAAAAAGATTGAAGAGGAACTTAAATATCCTGGCGAGATTAAAGTCAACGTCATCCGCGAAACCCGCATGGTCGAGTTTGCTAGGTAATATAAAATGTACCCCCCATCACATGCATTAGCTGGGCTGGCGATTGGGTCAGTTGGTAAATATTTTGGGTATTTTAATAATACCGACATTGTGTTATTAACTTCTATTGCTACGTTAATAGATTTGGATCATTATATTTATTTTATTTGCAAACATAAGTCTTTGAACATTTTTAAGGCTTGGGATAATGCTGTTAAAAATAGAGAGAGATTTCAAAGAACGGCTATTCATCATATAGCAGGCTTTATAATATTTACGCTTTGCCTAATAGGATTTTTCTTTATTAATGAAAAGTTAGCAATTATTTTAGGGGCTGCATATTACAGCCATTATTTATTAGATTATATGTCTCTGCCACTTAAAGAAAGACTAAAATTCAAAATTGGACCATTAAAATTTAATGTAACTTATCAGGAAATTGTGGTTGACGTTTTATTGATTGTGGTGTTGGTTGCTTTTTGGGTGTGATATAAAATAAACAGCTTACATACATCTTAATAAATTGGCTTAAATTAGCCAAAATATACCTTTTTAACATTATTTTTCTTGACATCTTATTTCACTTATGATACAATATTGTCATATATATGAAATACGGAGCAAAAAACAACTTACTTGAAGAACTAAAATCCTTGCCTTATTTTAACAAGGAATATGTTTTTCAGTTAGGGAAAAATGAAAAAAATTACAATCTCAAAAACAGTACAATCGACACATACATCAGTCGTTTTTTAAAACACAAAGATATTATTCCACTCAAAAAAGGGCTCTATGTATCTGCTGATTTTTATAATAAAAATAAAGGAGAGGCCTCCTACTTGTTCTATTTGGCCAACATCTTACGTACACCGTCGTATATAAGCTCATGGACGGCGCTTCAGCACTATGACCTTACTACTGAATCAATACACACTATTATATCAATTACACCCAAGGTCACTCGATCATATAAAACAAAGGCGGGTAATTTTATATACCAGTCAATAAAAAAAGAATTGTTTTCAAATTTCTCTTTGGAAAAAGGAAAATTCGATTTCTTTATTGCGTCCCCCTCAAAAGCACTTTTTGACCTGCTTTATTTTAAAACACGGCAGTTTCGCGGAGTACGGCTGGAAAATATAAAAGCACTAGTTGAAGAACTGCGCATTGATATTGATGAAATGAGCCAGGGGGAGCAGAAAAAATTTTTTTTAATGATAAAAAACTATATACATTATGAATAACCAAATTCTCATAACACTTAAAAGAAAGCTAGACAAACTTGTTGATGAGCATGGAGAAATTGGAGTTGAAATACAGCGAAATGCCCTTAAAGAGGAATTGCAGTTTTATGTTCTAAATTTTATTTATCACCACCCAGAGTATAGTAATTGGACGATGTATGGCGGTTCTGCGCTTCGCATATGCCACGGACTCGATCGCATGTCTGTTGATCTAGATTTTGAAGTTGCACACCCTGTGTCAGAAAAATTTCTGAATAAATTGAAAGAGGAAATAGAGTTGTATTTTTTGAATACCTATAATGTTGATTCAAAACTGCTCACTGTTAAAAAAGTGGGTACCAGGGGATTGCGGCTTAATTTTCATATTGGCAATAAATTTGGCATCGATCATCCGTCCAAACAAGTGCATGTCAAAATTGATTTACATCGTTTTACAGCTCCTAAAACCGTCACGGAGAAGCGGCCCACCAATGAACATCAGCTTTCATTTATTATTAAAGCCTACAATATGTCTGCTTTAATGGCCAGCAAGATTGCTGCGGTTTTTTTGCGTGAAGAATTTATTATTGGTTCAAAAAAGTATAATTACAAAGGACGTGATATTTATGATCTTTTATGGTATATGAAAAAGGGCATAGTTCCAGATTTTGATTACCTAATAGCAAAGGGAATTGAGGTAAGTGACCCCAAGACGCTCTTTAATAAAATTACATTAGAGGTTTTAAATTATGAAAAAATGAATGACTGTCTCAAAGATGACTTACTTTATCTTTTTAAAGACCAAGCATATATAGAAAACTGGATTAAAAATTGGCGAGACAGTTATATGCGCCTACTTGAAAAATATGAAATTTATGCGATAACTACATTAGAGCCGCCCGTGCATATTTATCAAGACTTTCTTACTGATGTTTTTTCTTTCGTATATCAGTACAATACAGAGGATGGAAAGTCTGTGGGAATTATCTACAAGCTTAGTGGCTATTGGATTGATTTTCGAGATGGAGATTTGTCGATAAATATAGATAAGAAAATCAACGATGCGGTTGAATTTAGTAGTAGCGGGATTAGCAGTCGATCTGCGCCACAAGATAAATTAAAGCAGTATGCCACTCTTTTTTATCAAAAAACTGAAAGTTACCTCAAAAAAACGAATCACGTAATGCTCGGCAATACTATTGAAACCAAACTCATCCGAATGACTGCTGATAACTTAAACCAAAAAGAACAAATCTTGCTCAACAAATCAGCTCTCCAGGATTGTGAATTGGATGACTTATTGAAATAGGAATTTTAGATTCTAACACAAAAAAGAACCTCAAAATGAGATTCTTTTTTTATTATCTAATTAGTCTCAAAATTCAATAAATGCTAAAATAAATAGGAGTTAGATTGATCTTTAAAAACAAATATTTTTAGGAAGCTACAACAAACAAAATAAACAACTGGAGGGTCTCGCATGAACAGCAAGTCAATCTTGGGCCTTTCCCCAGAGTATCTAAGAGCGCTGCACAATGCAGCAGGTCGATACTTGGGGTTGGGCACTCCGAGTAAGGCTTTACGACGCGGTGCCCTAAACATTCTGGCGACCTATTCTCCTAGTGCATTACACAGGCGAGCAAAGATACGTCGTAGCTGGGGTTTTGCGCCCGAAAGCTACACTGTCTCTGTTACCAATGCATGTAATCTGTGCTGTGGTTACTGCTACTATGGAGCAGGGGGTCCGACAGAAAAGGACATTGTCCATATCGACCTCGAAAAACTTGGGGTCATCTTCAGAGAAATGAAGGAGAAATTTGGTATCAGGTTTGTGACTCTTACCGGAGGTGAAACAACTCTTCACGTTCGTGAGATAGCAGCCCGATGGCCAGACATCACCTTTTACACCTACACCAACGGCAAGCTGCTTAGTGCTGAATTTTGCCAAGAGCTGGAGGAGCTCGGCAACGTGGTAATTGTTCTTACGGTCATCGGCACAGAAGCGACCCACGAGGGCATTCGACCGGGTAACTACGCTCACGTGATGGCAGCAGTGGAGAATCTGCAGCGAACGTCCTTAGTGTGGGGATTCTCTGTTACTGAAAGTCGAATCAATTTCAGGGAGATTGTTGAGGGTGGTCTGCTTGATTCACTTTTGCGTTTCGAGCCTTTCGGCTTTAGGATGATCCCATTCATGCCTGTTGGACGAGAACAGGCTAACTGGGCCCTGACACCGGAAGAACATGCTCAAATCACGACAGTGATCCAAAGGAAGAAAAAGGAAGGCGCCCTCATCCACGACTACATCAACGACCCAGCATTTGGGTACGGTTGCATGGCAGGCGGAGTGAGAAGCTTCCTCATCACCGAACGACTTGAGCTTTCTCCTTGCGTCTTCATGGACACGCTAACCCCGCCCCTGGAGTTTAGGAACGGGAGCTCCAACCTAATGGAGGTATTACAGGAACACCCGTATTTCAGAAGGGCTCGTGAACTAGTTACTCGTTTTCCTCGATGCATAATCCTGGAAAACAGCAGTTGGCGAGAAGAAATTGTTCGTTAATGTACGCTTCCGGGGAGACCCGATGGTTTCCCCGCTTCCTAAAAGTATTTGTTTTTACCTTGACCATACTTAAAATTAATTCTAAAATATAAATAACTGTTAGGGGTATCCTTTATTGGATTGAGAAATTACCCTTAGAACCTGAAATAGTTAAGACTATCGTAGGGAAACAGTAATATAAGTTTTTTATATTACTCCCTATGTGGGAGTAATTTTTTTATGAAAACAATTGTTATAGCCAATGGAGACCTCAGTAAGCAGAAAATTGATTTTTCTGAATATGATTTTATTGTTGCCACAGATGGTGGGGCTAATCATTTAGTAAATTTAAAAATAAAGCCGGATATAATTATAGGAGACTTTGATTCTATTTCTAAAAAGGCTATAAAAAAATTTGATGATGTTGAACAGATTAGAGTTTATAATCAAAATAAAACAGATTTAGAAAAAGCTTTAGATTATCTAATGGAAGAAAAATGTGAAATAGTTGATATTTTTGGAGCAACAAGTAACGAGCGAATAGATCATACTTTGGCTAATATATTTTTACTAAAAAATTACTCTGATTTAAAT
>JBDRII010000128.1:0-6669 GCA_043816085.1 Patescibacteria group bacterium
CTAAATTTACTCATAATTTTTTAATATATTTCACTAATCTGATCAAGGGAATCTTCAAACTCTGATAAATTTTCTAGTATCATATTTAATACACTATAAAAATCTTCTTGAAAATTTATTTGATCATTTTCCGCTAAATAATCAAAAACATTCTTTGACCTTTTTTTAAGTATAGCAAAATTAACCTCAGGATACAAAATCTCTATTCGATCTAGAAAATATTCAATATCACTCCAAGAAACTTCCTGTTCATAAAAAGTATCTGAATTTTCTAAATTATTAGAATAATTTGAAATTGCTGAGGCATAATCATTTCCCCCTGCATCTAAAATACAATCTGTCAGATCATTTTTTGCCAAACATTTGCTTCTTTGATTTACCATAATATTTTCTAAATCAGCATCCCACAAACCTTGATTATAAGCTAAGGCATATATTTTTGTATTTACTTCTGCATCATTTGCATTAATAATAAAACTATCAATATCCCACCCCCAATATTCAAACATACCTCTGGCAAAATTCAAATAATAAGCCAACATTATAGCTGAAGTCTCAAACTTATCACCAGGTATCAAATCATCATATTCTTGACTTCCTAAATCAGTAGGAAAAATTTGTTGCATTTCTTCCCAGGCAGTGCCAACACCTGGTCCCTGAAATTGAAAACAGCCATCATTTACTGCTGCTGGAACATAAGTTATGTCAGCTGCATTTATATCACAGCCTAATTTCGATTCTTTAATAGCAATTCCAAAAACATCATTAATGCCCAAATCAATATTTCTATAATTAATCAATTCATTTGATAAAGCCATAGCCATTGCCCATGAGGATCGATTAGATGGAATCTGGGCTTCAAAAGTTGTTCCCCAAACCGGATACAACTCCCCTAACCCAAGATCAATATCCTGCTTAGATATATATCTAGTTATTTTTTTCTTTTTTGCATTAAAATTAAATATTCTATAAGTAGTATCATCAGATTTTCTAGTTAAAACTATTTTCCCGCTTTCTTTTTCTATTTTTAATCTGCTTTTATTGGTTCCAATTTTTTTCTGGACAATCTTTTTTAGTGTTTTTGATTTATTATTAAATTTATAAATCTTTAAATTTTTTCTAATTTTAGTTTTTTTTCTAGGAATAACTACAATATATTTATTACTATTTTTATTTAACTCTAATATTTTAGAACCAATTTTATTTTTATAAACGATTTTCTCAGCAATTTTATTATTTTTATTATTTTTTATAATTACCTTACCTTTAACTCCAGATTTTGTACCAGAAAAATTATAATTACTAGCCAAACAAAAATTAGGTATTATAAAAATACTTAATAAAAAAATTATACCAACAAGCATAAAAATTTTTTGTTTTGTCATATTAAATTTATTTTTTATTATCCAAGCAAACTTGATGTTCCCTGTCCCATAATAAAAACGGAACTAAATTATTGTCTTCTGATTCACTATTTACTAATTTTTGAATATTCTTCTTGAAATAACTTTGAGAACGCTCATATGCCTCTTTGGATGTATGTCCTTTTAATAAACTAATCATTATTTGATTAGAAGGATCTAAAAATAATGCTGCAATTTTATCTCCCAAAACTCTTGTAGTCTTTTCTTCATGAATAAATACGAAATCATCATCATATCCAATATAAGCCAAAGCCCCTGCTTTTATACATTTAGGTCCTAATTTTTTGGCTGATTTGCAAGACAACGCATAGATAATTTTTGACTTCGTCAGCCTCTCATTCTCTCCAACTTCCAGCAAAACCTCATTATCATGCCCTGCAACTAAATTCTTATCTCCATGTCCATTACAAAAAACTAAAAATGGCTCCATCTTCTTAAGCATACTTATAATTTCCTTTTTATTTGCCCTTTCTTTACTTAAATCTAATACATCAAAATGTTTCTTTTGCGCAAAATTAACTATCTTTTCAGCCCAAGCGAAAAGATAGCGGGTAGTAATGTCATGCCTGGGCCTAGTGATTAAAACTTTATTGCTCATAAAAAATGGATCCCTCTTTCAACATTTGAAGATATTCTAACTGAACTTGAGATATTTTTTTACCAACAGCATCATTCTCCTCAACATGATTAATCATTTCTTCTTTAGTGAAGCTGCCTTCTGATCCAAGAGATATTTTTCTATCAGAAGGTAAAACTTCTAATCTGGCGATAACCAACCTTTTAATATTTTCGTTTAATTTGTCTTTCTTTTTTGTCTTTTTATCGCTCATATTAAATTATTTCCAACTTTTCTAATTCTGTTAAAATTTCATTTCCTAATTTGGTATCATTCTTTATTTCAAGATAAGCAGCGTTCCACGTGACCGGGCCGACTTTTTCCTCTCCTAAATCAAGGATGATCTCTTCCCTTACCTTAATAGGAAGGTTGCTATAAACTTTTAAAAAAATTTCTTTATTTCCCTCTTTCATGGTAAATCTATCCTACTAAAATATTTATTGCTAGTCAAATTTATATTTTATTATTTATAAAACTTTTTAGCTTGTTCTAAGGTTATTGGGGTAATACCAGAAGCATGACCAGCTGTTTTAAAATCTTTCATTCGACCGGCAATTACTTCATGCAAAGCATCGCGGGCTGGCCCTAAATAATCCCGCGGATCAAATTTCTCTGGTTCTTCTGCTAAAACTTTTCTAATAGCACCAGTTATAGCAATACGTCCATCTGTATCAACGTTTACTTTTGCTACGCCATATGGAATAACAGACTGAATTTCAGAAACAGGTACGCCCTTGGCATTTGGCATTTTACCACCAAAATCATTTACCACTTTTACTAGTTCTTCAGGTACTGAAGATGAACCATGCATAACTAAAGCTTGTTCAGGTAACCTTTTATTAATTTCTTTTACTATGTCTAATGCCAATTTTGGTTCTTTGGCAAATTTATAAGCCCCATGTGATGTTCCAATAGCCACAGCCAAAGAGTCTACTCCAGTTTCTTCTACAAATTTTACAGCTTCGTCTGGATCAGTAAGATGAACTTCACCAGAGCCCACGCCATCTTCTATACCGCCTAGCGTTCCTAATTCTCCCTCTACAGTAATTCCCAACGGATGTGCATATTCCACAACTTTTTTAGTTATCTCTACATTCTCTTCATAAGTAGTCGGAGTTTTACTGTCTTCTTTTAAGGATCCGTCAATCATCACCGAAGTAAAACCAAGCTCCACAGCTTGTTTCACGGTTTCCATAGAATTTCCATGATCCAGATGCATTGCTAGTGGAATCTCTGGATTGTCTTCAGCTGCTGCTTCCATTAACTTTTTTAAGTAAATCATATTGGAGTACTTCAAAGCTCCGCGTGAGGCTTGGATAATAACTGGAGACATGGTTTCTTTTGCCGCACTCATAATAGCCTGAATCTGCTCCATGTTATTAACATTATATGCTCCTACAGCATATTTATTTTTAATAGCATCATCTAATAAAATTTTTGCTGGTACTAATGACATAATATTTATTTTTTAATAATTTTTACTTCTTTAAACTTGCCCACTTCTGGAAGTTCCCCAATAAGTGGCTTTGCATATTCAATAAATTTATCTGTTACGCCGTTTCCTTTTTTATTAATAAATTCTTTTGGCATATTTTTAGTATGTTTTGCAACTGATTCCAATTTTACTAAATCAGGTTCTACTGCATAGTCGCCAATTCTCTTAATTGCCACAGATCCATCAATATCGCCCTTCATTGCATATTTCACAGCTTCTTCCCCCACCATCCGTGCCTCTTTAGCATCAACATCAGATACAACTCCAGCAAAAGACCGCTGAGCATAACCCAAGGTATCAGATCGCACTCTCATATCTTTATGTTTTGAATTATTTTTTAAATATTCTACTAACAAATCACCCAAAGCTCCAGATCCTGATAATTGAACATTACCATGGACATCCTTTTCTTTTATCACACTCTCCGCCCACAATTTTCCTTTTTTATTTACTGCCCCTTCAGAAACCGCAACAATACATCGACCTAGCTTTCCATAAACTTCATCGATTTCTTTTACAAACTCATCTAGATCTTTTTTATGTTCAGGAAGATAAATTAAGTGTGCTCCGCCAAAGGCTGCGGCCGCAGTTAACCAACCAGCATGCCTACCCATAACAACGTCAATCTTCACTCCTGGTAAAGCCTTATTATCTAAATCATTTCCCATAAAACACTGGGCAACATATTTAGCAGCACTGCCATAACCAGGACAATGATCAGTTTCCCGTAAATCATTATCTATAGTTTTTGGAATATGAAAAACACGCAACTCATATTTATTTTTACGAGCAATTTGGTTTACAATATTCGCAGTTTCAGCTGTGTCATTTCCTCCAATATAAAACCAATACTTAACATTATATTTCTCAAAAACTTTGAAAACTTTTTCACAGTCTCTTGCATCAGGCTTATGTCGACAAGATCCAAGAGCCGAAGCAGGTGTATTGGCAATCTTTTCCAGAGTAGTATCGTCTTCTTGCTTTAAATCAATAAAATCTTCATTTAATATACCTAAAATTCCATGTTTCATTCCATAAATTCCAGTAATTTCATCATGTTTCATGGCTTCTTTTACAGCCCCAATTAATGATTGGTTAATAACTGCAGTTGGCCCCCCACTTTGCCCAATTACCATGTTTCCTTTAATAGCGCTCATATTATTAAAAATTAATATTAATTATTTTTATCAATATTTATTATAACATTTTCACCATTAGATTCAACTTTTATTGTGCCTTGTTCGTCATTTCTAAAAATATCTATACTCAATTTATCTAAATTCCAAAGCGTTACAAAATGCGGATGTTTAAATTGATTACCCACTCCAGATTGGATTATGGCATATTCTGGGTCAACCCATTTTAAAAACGGCATACTAGATGAATATTTAGACCCATGATGACCTACTTTTAACACATCAGCAGAAGCATCAATGCCATTATATAATATTTGTTCTTCTATCATTTGGCCTGAATCACCTGTAAACAAAAATTCATTATCTTGATAAATTAATCTACTTACAATAGAAGTATCATTCAAATCTTCAAAATCGTTTAATTCAGAATTAGCAAAAGGAAATAAAGTTTCAAGAATAATGCCCGAATCAAAATAAAATTTATCCCCCCAAAATGTTTCACCGTATTCTATCCCCTTTTCTTCGATCATATTTTTCATCTCTTCAAAATTTGCATTTTCATATTCCACGTCCATGTATAATATTTTATCAACTTCATATCTTTTTAATACATCTGGAATTCCTGCCACGTGATCTTCATGCGGATGCGTTAATATTAAAAGCTCAATGTCCCGATCCCAAAAAGGAAGCGTATTTCCAAGATGATAAACTATTTTATCATCTGGCCCACTGTCAATTAAAATATCCTGATTTTCTGGCGTTCGAATCAAAACTGCATCCCCCTGCCCCACATCAAAATAGTAAATTTCCAAATCATGCGGTTGCAGCTGATAATATAACACACCGCCCAAACAGGACATGCATATTATTAACGCGATTGTTATTTTGAATAGTTTCATAAATTTTATAAATTTCTAAGCTCGGAATTTATTCCGGGTTTAGAAATTATTCGTTTACATGAATTTTCAGTACCCCCAATAAATTGGGGGGCTGAAAATTCTTCACTAATATGAATAAGATATTGATCTGGAAATAAATTTTTATTAACTGGATTATAAAGAATATAATTAAATATTTTTTGAAATGATTTATCATTATCAATTTTGACTTTTTCTCCTCCTGGTGTCCAAAAATGTTTCGATTTCAAATCACGTCTTAAATCAGGAAATGATAAAAAAATTCTACGGCTTGCAGCTCCTTTATAATTCTTTGTCATTTTTTCTTTCATAACAGTTAAATCATTGGTTCCAGAAATCAAATGAATGTGTTCGGGCATTAATATAAAAATTGCTAGATTATATTTCATATCATTAGCTGTTTTTAAAAATGACCCCATACATGCTTCCCTCACTTCTGGAAGGAAAAAAGCATTTTTTCTTTTTTTTATAGAAGAATTAATAAAAAACCAATTCTGCCTTTGAAAATCTAGATTCATAATTTTTTATTTATTATATATTTAATATTTTTTAAATTTTAATTTTTAGGCCCCGAATTTTTAGGCCCCGAATTTATTCGGGGTTTAAAAAATCCAACGTTTAATCTGTACACCACCAAAAACAATACTCCATAACTCACTCCCAAAACCCAGGCTGAAAATTCTGGCACTGCTACACTGGCGTATTCCCAACCAGCAAGTAACCTAGAACTTTCTATAATAAACTTTCCAATAAGCCATCCAAGCCAGCCTAAATAAAAAGCCAATTTAGGCAAAATCAAACCAATCCCTAAATTAGTCATTCCAAATATTGTGAGCGGCGAAATAAATGGAACAATTATTATATTTGCGAGCAGTGCCACTACTGATATCCTTCCAAACTGAAACATAACTAGCGGAGAAGTAAAAATTATAGCAGCCATGGTTGTAGCCACAACTTCAAATCTAAAAATTTTAATCAAATGATTAGCTAAATACACTAAACCCATAGTAGCTAAAAATGAAAGCTGAAACCCGGCATCAAAAACCAATATCTTGGGGTTTAAAGCTACCATAACTGTGGC
>JBDRII010000129.1:0-4036 GCA_043816085.1 Patescibacteria group bacterium
CCAGATATTTCTATTTCTACTGATCTAATAGTAGGCTTTCCCGGTGAAACTGATCAGGATTTTCAGGATTCTCTTGATTTATTTAAAGAGATTAAATTTAATATGGCTTTTATTGCTCAATTTTCCTGCCGCCCTGGAACAGCTGCTGCAGAGTTAAAAGATGACGTGACTAAACCAGAGAAAATAAGACGCGACAAAAAAATAACTGAAATCCTAAAAATAACAGCTCAAGAACACAACAATAAATTAGTAAACACAACTCAAAAAGTGCTAGTTGATAAATATCGAAAATCTCATTGGTTAGGCAGAACCGAAGGAATGGTCACGGTTAAATTTATCGCCCCTAAAACTAAACGCCTCACCGGTAAATTCGTTAATATTAAAATAACCAAAGCTGAAGCTTTTGCTTTAACTGGAACTCTGGTCTAAATAAGCTTTCCAAGCTTCTTCTCTATACTTCTTAGCCTCGCTTGCAGGATCGTCAGCCTCATAAATACCCCGTCCCACTATAAGAACGTCAGAACCGCCATTTATGGCCTTTTCTGGTGTGTTATATTGCTGTTTAAGCCCGTCTCCCCCGCCTCCGAACTTTACACCAGGAGTGAAGTTAATAAACTTTGGATCATCTATAAGTTTTTTAGTAGTAATAAATCCAAATACAAAATCATCATATTTCTTCGCCATCTCGATGCTCTCTTTTGTATATTCGCCTTTTGCAAGGGTTCCTTCTGGAGTCATTTCAGCAAGTAGCAACAATCCTCTGCCTTTTGGCAAACCAACCTCTTTTAAACCTTCAATAATTCCCGGCCCAGGCACTGTATGAGCATTAGTAATATCAGCCCAATCTACAATATGATAAACTCCGCTAGCATATTGCATTTTCACAGTATTTCCTATGTCGGCAAATTTCCTGTCTTCAAAAATTAAAAAGTTATGTTTTTCTTTTAGCTCAACTAATTTTGTAATAAAATCATTACTAAAATCTGTTATCACATCAATGTGCATTTTAGCTACGCAAATTTCCGGACCAATTTTTTCTAACAAGTCTAATATCTCTTGGCCAGAATTGAGATCTGCTGCAATAGAAAGATTTGTTTCTTTTTCCAGTATTATCTCTAATAATCTTTTAGCTGTAGGATTAACTGCTGCTTTTAATTTTTGTTCATAAGTCATATCTTTTAATTAATACTTTTCTTAACTAATTTAGTGGTAGCACGGGGGTTCCATCCCCCGTGCTCAAATAAATATTTTTTTATGGCACAGGGGGCGGTGCCCCTGTGCTACTTATATTGTTATTTCTTAACTTGATTTTCTTGTAAAAACTTTTTTACTTTATCATTCATCTCTTGATCAATCTTACCGCCCTCAAGTAAAACATCCAATAATTCACTCATTTTTAATACAGAAAATAATTTCAATCCTTTACTCTTAACATTTTCTTGTCCGCCCTGTTCTCGGTCAAGTAAAACAACTACATCATTTACTTCTAAGCCCTCATGTTTTAAAGGATCCACAGTCTCAAATACAGATGAACCAGATGTAACTAAATCTTCTACTATTAAACATTTCTGCCCCGCTTTAAATTCGCCTTCAATGGCTTTTTTGGTTCCATAATCTTTTACTTCCTTTCGTCTCATTACCATAGGCTTATTATTTTCCACAGACATTACTGTAGCAATAGGAAGAGCCGTATATGGCACTCCACAAATCACATCAAACTCCTGATCCTTAATTAATTCCCACATTTCACCTGCTACTACTTTTAAAACTTCTGGATAAGAAACAATCACCCTTAAATCAATATATATGGGCGACATTATTCCAGTCTTTAATTTAAACTCTCCAAACTTAATAGCATTTATCTCTGCTAGTTTTAAAATTAATTCTTTTTTATTCATAATATTAAAAATTTACTTTTTTGCCTGATTTGTCGCGGTGATAATTTGCAAACTCTGATAATTGCTTTGCTAATTTAGAATTCAACACTGGACCTTCTTGGCACATGCGAATGCCAAGCGGATCCATTACACACTGCCCGCAAACTCCAAAACCACATTTCATATACCGCTCCATTGAAAGTTCACAATTTATTTTATTTTTAGTGCAAATTTCTGAAACTACTTTCATCATTTTTTCTGGTCCACATGAATAAACAAAACTTGGCTTAAATTCTTTTATTTGATCTTTTAATACATCAGTTGGTATAGTGCTTCCCGTACAAAATTCTGAGTCTTTAAATCGATCTATAAATAATATATTATTTTCTGCTCTTGCACCGTTTATTATTTTTATTTTACACTTATTATTTTTTAGCTCATCTATTAAAAATCCCAAAGGCGCCATTCCACAACCTCCGCCAATTACTATTACTCGCTTATTTTTATACAAAGTAAAATTTGTGCCATATGGTCCAGACACGCCAACCTTATCACCTGCTTTTAATTTAAACATTGCTTTAGTAAACTTTCCTCGTTCTAATACAGAAACATCAAATTCATCTCGTGTTTGCCTAGATACTCCAAAGGGCTTTTGATCCACTCCTGGAATCCATATCATTACAAATTGACCTGGTTTTGAATCCAGGTTTCCATTAAAAGTAAAAGTCTTTAAATTATTATTTTCTTGTTTTACTCGTTTTATTTTATATACTTGCATAGTTACTGCCCTCGTCAGGGGACTCGGGCTACCATATTTATTATTGGTAGGGCGAGTCCCCCGACGAGCCCACTGTTATTTAATGAGCTCTCCCGATAATTTGTTTAATATTTGTATATTTATTTTTCTTCATGAAATACTGAATTTCTTTGTCTATCTTTTTAAAAACATCTATTTTTCGGTAGTACACAGCTGATCCCACCCCAATTAAACTAGCTCCAGCCATCATCATTTCCACTGCATCTTCACCTGTTGTTATCCCACCAGTTCCAATAATTGGAATTTTTACATTTTCATATAAATCCCAAACACATTTAAGGGCCATTGGCTTAATTGCTGGGCCAGAAACTCCGCCTTGAATATTAGACAATATTGGAGTAGCCATTTTAGCATTAATTGCCATGCCAGAAACTGTGTTACCAGCACAAAGAGCGTCAGCCCCGGCTTTTTCACAAGCCTTTCCAATTTCTACAATATTCCAGGCATTAGGAGAAAGCTTTATAATAACTGGTATTTTAATATTTTTTTTAATCTCTTTTGTTATTGTCGCAGATGCTTGAGGTGAATATGCATAAGGCTCTTTAAATTCTTTTTTCACATTTGGACAAGATATATTTGCTTCAATAAAATCTATATCAGCCTCGCTAATTTTCTTAGCTAGTCTACCAAAATCCTTAACAGACCCAGCAAAAATACTAGCAATTAAAGGCGCTTTATTTTTTTTCTTATAAACTGCAATTTCTTCTATAACTTCGTCTACTCCAGGATTACATAACCCAACTGCATTTATAAAATAATGGTCTGTGCCATGCATTGTAGGGTTGGGATGACCCTCTCTAGGTTTAAGGGAGCAAGATTTTATAGTAATTCCGCCCACCCCATGTTTAACCACATTAGACCATGAAGAAGCCGTAACTCCAAGCACACCAGAAGCTAATACCAAAGGATTAGCAAACTTTTTACCGAGGAAGTTTACTTGTGTATTCATGACTTTATTATACAATAATTATCTATTTTTATCTAACCACAGCATTATTCCTTTTTGAGCATGGTTTCTATTTTCAGCTTGGTCAATTATTACCGCATTTTTATGATCCATAGCTGACCTTGATATCTCATATCCAATATGGCATGGCATACAATGCATAATTTTTGCTTCTGGACAGTGTTTGTCAATTAATTCACCTGACAATTGATATGGTTTAAACATTTCTATTCTTTTATCATACTCTTCTTTGAAATCAGATTTAACTTTGCCATCTTCAAAAAACTCCATATCCATCCATGTATCAGTATGAACAAAATCAGCATTTTTTAAGCCTTCTTCTAAATCAGTAGTTTTAATAATTTTTCCAGTTTCATCTGCCATTTTATTTAGTTC
>JBDRII010000130.1:0-3561 GCA_043816085.1 Patescibacteria group bacterium
ATTGTTAAACATCGATTAATGAACATTCGGTTTTTTCTAACCAGATCAATTTTATATTTTGTTCTTATTATTATAATTACCGGTGGATTTGTAGGAACATTATTTGCTATAGGTCAATTTATTACTGAAACAGGAGTAAATCTATATTTAGTAACAGTTTTAGTTTCTTTGTTTATTGTTATAGCTTTTGATCCAATTAAAAGATTTATTGCTAAAATTACCGATAAAATATTTTTTAAGCATAAAATTGATTACAACCATTTATTAACCGAAGCTAGTATTATTTTAAGTGAAGAAATTGAGCTAGAATCATTAGTAACCAATTTTTGCGAAACAGTTTCAGATGGTTTGAAAATAAAATATAGTAAATTATTTTTAACATATAAAGATAAATATTTTATTCCTTTTACAGAATTGTTAAAAAGTGAAAAAGAAAGAGACCTTAGTAAATTTCCTAGTTTTCAAGACATATTAATTTCTGAATTAAATAAAAATAAAGAAATTATTATATATAATGAATACGAAAGTCGAATGCTTGATATTCAAGACCAGAAAGAAAAAGAAAAAATGGAACAAGTATTAAAAGGAATGAAGGATATTGGTGCAGATATGGTTGCCCCGATTTTTCGGGAAGGAAAGATCAACGGTTTAGTAATGTTGGGCCCCACAGTATCAGGTGATCCTTTTGATACTGAAGATGTTAGATTTTTGCAAGTTATTTCTCCCCAAGTTTCTTCAGCTATAGAAAAAGCAAAACTATTTCAAGACACCCAGAAGTTTAATATAAATCTGCAAAAAGAGGTTGATCGGGCCACTACAGATTTAAAAAAGGCTAATCAAGAATTAAAAGACTCATATACTGAATTAGAAACAAAAAATAATAATTTAAATATTTTACAGAAATTTAGCTCTCTTATTTTACAAAAAATGGACTTCAAGGAAGTGGCCCAAGAAATCATTGATTCCATTCCTGAAGACATTGAGCATTGTAATAATGGTTTGCTTACTTTAATAGATAAAGAAAAAAAATATTTAGCTGCTTATTCTATTCCGCAAGAAACAAAACTTTTTCAAAAAATTAATTTTTTGATTGGTGATGTTTCAAAATATAAAATATCTGTAAAAAATAAGGAAAATTTATTAGCCAAAGCATATCGAGAAAAAAAATCACAATTAACTACTGATATGACAGAATTAATTTCACCACCACTTCCTAAAATTATTGCCAAGCAAATAGCAAAATTAAAACCAATTAGTAAAAGTAATGTAGTTATCCCAATTATTTCCGGAGACGAAGTTATGGGTACTTTGTCTTTTGCCCTATCTAAAGAACCAGATGAAATTAGTGCTCCGGAAATGGAAATGATGAGCGCTGTCACCCGTGAACTTGGTATTGCCTATGAAAGGTCTCAATTTTATGCAAAATTAAATGACATTAACAAAGAATTGAAATATGCTAATGAACATTTAAAGGATTTAGATCGAGCCAAGTCAGAATTTATGTCCATAGCTTCTCATCAGTTGCGAACCCCGCTTTCAGGCATTATGGGTTATTTATCCATGATTTTAGAGGGTGATTATGGCACTTTAAAAGGTGAACAAAAAAAGATTATCAACGATGTTTTTGAAGCTTCACAGCGTTTAATTCGATTAGTAAATATCTTTTTAAATGTTACTCGCATAGAAGCTGGCCGTTTTGTATTAAATTTACAAAAAGTAGATATAGATAAATTAATAAATGATGTATTAAAAGAGTTACGACCCACAGCCAACAAGAAGAAAATTAAGTTGATTTTTAAAAGAACTCATGCTAAAATGCCGTTCATTATTATTGATCCAGATAAGATCTACGATGTAATTTTAAATTTAGTTGATAATGCTATCAAATATTCTCAGAAAGGAAAAATTGAAATTAAAGTTGCTTTAAAAGATAAGGAATCAGTGTTAATTACAGTTAAAGATGAAGGTGTGGGAATTGATCCTGAAGATGCTCGAAAATTATTTGATAAGTTTGTTAGAGGATCAGGTAGCGCCCGTATCCAACCAGACGGATCAGGTCTCGGACTATTTATTGCCAGAAGGATTACAGAAGCTCATCATGGGGAAATCTGGGTAAAGTCAAGAGGTTTGGGCAAGGGCTCTACTTTCCATTTATTGTTACCCCTAGATTTAAAAAATAATTAAAAATATTATGAAAAGAATATGAAAACCTTAAAAGATCTAGATTTAAAAAATAAAAAAGTGTTGATTCGGGTTGATTTTAATGTGCCCTTGAATGATCAAAAACAAGTAGAAGATGATACCAGAATAAAGGCAGCCTTACCTACAATAAATTATTTATTAGAACAAAATTGTCAGGTTATTTTAATCTCTCATTTGGGCCGTCCTAAAAGGAACCCTGATCCAGAATTTTCCCTAAAGCCAATTGCTAAAAAACTATCTGAACTAATTAATCAAGAAGTGGATTTTATTACAGATTATATAGATCAAGGTTTAAATTCAGATAAAAAAATTATTTTATTAGAAAATATTAGATTTTTTAAACAAGAAAAAGAAAATGATCCAGAATTTTCTAAAAAATTAGCCGAGCTAGGAGACGTCTATGTAAACGACGCTTTTGGTACAGCTCACCGGGCTCACGCCTCTACTGAAGGCTTGGCAAAACTCTTGCCTCATGCTGCAGGGTTATTATTAGAAAAAGAAATTGCTACTTTAACTCAAGTTTTAGAAAATCCCGAAAAACCAATTGTTGCAATTATTGGTGGTGCAAAAATTTCCACAAAAATTCAGTTAATAAAAAATTTACTTCCAAAAGTAGATTATCTATTATTAGGCGGAGCTCTGGCCAATACTGTGCTTCTAGCCCAAGATCATAAAATTGGAAAATCTTTAGTAGAAAAAGAGCTAGCTGGGACTGTTAAAGACTTGTTGGCAAATCATTTAAGAATACCAGTAGACCTTATTGTCGCCAAAGAAATAAAAGAAGGGGCAAAAACAGAAATAAAAGCAGTAGGTGATGTAGAAGATGATGATATAATATTAGACATTGGTCCAGACACCGTAAATTTATACTCTGATTTATTAAAAGAAGCAAAAACTATTATCTGGAATGGCCCGATGGGCATGTTTGAAATAGAAAGTTTTTCTAAAGGGACTTTTGGCATGGCTGAAGCAGTAGCTAGGTCTAGCGCTTATTCAATAATTGGCGGGGGTGAGACTGTTCAAGCCCTGGGTGTAATAAATAAATTAAATGATGTATCTTTTGTCTCCACTGGCGGTGGCGCCATGATGGAATTTTTAGAAGGAAAAGAATTACCAGCTATTAAGGCACTTATGTAGAGAATCTATGTGGGCTCGTCAGGGGACTCGCCCTACCGTATATTATAATGGTAGCCCGAGTCCCCGGACGAGGGCACTCTAAATATTAATTAAATTAATAAAAATGAAAATTAAATCAATTAAAGCCAGGCAAATATTGGACTCAAGAGGCTTTCCTACGGTAGCATGTAAAGTTACCCTAACCAATGGAGTAGAAGCAGAAAGTATGGTGCCTTCAGGTGC
>JBDRII010000131.1:0-4810 GCA_043816085.1 Patescibacteria group bacterium
GCTGTATTAATAAACGCTGCATATGGATTAGGTGAAATGGTGGTGCAGGGTAAAGTAGATCCAGATGAATTTTATGTTTTTAAGCCGACATTAATGAAACATCGACCAATTATTGGAAGAACTAGGGGAAGTAAGAAAATAAAAATGATTTATTCCCAGGAAGGCACGGAGAGTACGCGGGAAGTGCCAGTTTTGCCTGCTGATCAGAAAAAGTTTTGTGTAACAGATGACGAAGTTTTACAGTTAGCTAAATGGGCGGTTTTAATTGAAAAACATTACAACAAACCAATGGATATTGAATGGGCTAAAGATGGTAGGACAGGTAAGTTATATATTGTTCAAGCCAGGCCGGAAACTGTACATTCACAGGAAAATAAGAAAATTTTAGAAGAATATAAATTATCTAAAAAAACTAAAGTAATAACTGAAGGTGTAAGTGTGGGTTCTAAAATTGGGGCTGGCCGAGCAAAAATTATTAAGTCTGCTAGTGAAATTATTCAATTTAAAAAAGGGGAAGTCTTAGTAACTGAAATAACAGATCCAGATTGGGAGCCAATTATGAAAATTGCATCAGCTATTGTTACAAATTCTGGGGGAAGAACATCTCATGCTGCCATAGTTTCCCGTGAACTAGGAATCCCATGTGTGGTAGGCACTCAAACTGGTACCCAAGCAATAAAATCAAATCAAGAAATTACTGTATCATGTGCTGAGGGGGAAAGGGGTTATGTATATAAAGGTAAAATACCTTTTAAAGTGAAACGAACTGATCTTTCTAAAATGAAAGAGCCAAAAGTGAAGATTATGCATAATATAGCTGATCCTGCTTCGGCTTTTGATCATGCTCAGATTCCTAATTCTGGAGTGGGACTGGCTCGTGAAGAATTGATTATTTTAAATCATATAAAAATTCATCCTTTGGCACTCTTACATTTTAATAAAGTAGAAGACGAGACAACAAGACAAAAAATAATTGAATTAACTTCTGCTTATAAGAATAAGAGGGAATATTTTGTAAAAAAATTAGCTGGGGGAATTAGTCGGATCGTGGCTGCTTATCATCCCAATACGGTAATTGTACGTTTGGCTGATTTTAAAAGTAATGAATATGCAAATTTAATTGGAGGTAAATATTTTGAACCATTAGAAGAAAATCCAATGCTTGGTTGGCGCGGCGCTGTTCGATATTATTCTAAGGAATATGAAGAAGCTTTTGCTATGGAATGTGAGGCTTTAAAAATTGTACGAGAGGAAATGGGCTTAACTAATATGTGGTCTATGGTGCCATTTTGTCGGACCCCGGAAGAAGGTAAAAAAGTTTTGAAGCTTATGGATAAATATGGATTAAAAAGAGGAACAGGCAAGGGTAAAATGAAAGTAATTTGTATGTGTGAGATTCCATCTAATGTAATTTTAGCGGAAGAGTTTTTGAAAATATTTGATGGTTTTTCTATTGGGTCTAATGATCTTACTCAGTTAACCTTGGGGCTTGATAGAGATTCTGGATACGTAGCGCATATTTATGATGAGCGTAATCCAGCTATGTTAGAGATGTTTAGGCGGGTAATAAAACGGACTAAAAAACAGGGTAAATATATTGGAATTTGTGGACAAGCACCTTCTGATTTTCCTGAAATTGCAGAATTTTTAGTAGATCAGGGAATAGACAGTATTTCCCTTACATCGGACAGTGTATTAAAGACTATTATAGCTATAAATAAATACGAAAAATCTAAAAAATAATTAATTAAAAAAATGGAGGAAAAAAAGTTTAAAAATTTAAGAGTTTTTAATCTAGTAATGTCTGTTTTTCATTGTGCACAAGGCATTATTATGATTTTAATTTCTACGGATTTTACTTTGCCGGTGACTACAGCTTTTATTCAGTTTAATACTAAAACCTTAAGTTTAGAACCAGTGTTAAAAACTCAATTTGAGTTTAGTATTGCTTTTTTAGTTGCTGGATTTTTATTTTTATCATCTATAACTCATTTTTTATTGGCGATGCCTAAAATAAATAATTGGTATAACCAGAATATTAAAAAAGGCATTAATCCGGGTCGATGGATAGAATATTCTTTTAGTTCTTCTTTAATGATAGTTGTTATTGCTATGCTGGTGGGTATTTACGATGGAGTGGCTTTGATGCTGATGTTTTTCTTGAATGCTATGATGATATTGTTTGGTTGGATGATGGAGCTTCATAATCAAAATACTAAAAAAACAGACTGGACTGCTTATTGGTTTGGATTATTAGCCGGAGCAATTCCTTGGATAGCTATTGGGATTTATTTATTTGGTTCAGGTGAGGGTGAATATAATCCGCCAACATTCGTTTATTGGATATTCTTTTCTATATTTATTTTCTTTAATGTTTTTGCTTTAAATATTGTTTTGCAATACAAAAAAATTGGACCTTGGAAGTATTATGCTTTTGGTGAAAAAGTGTATATTATTCTTAGTTTGGTAGCAAAATCTTTACTAGCCTGGCAGGTTTGGGCTGGAACAATGCAACCTGAATAGGGGTTGACAAAATTTTTAAATCTGTTAAAATGCGGCCACTTTCAAGGCCGCTTTTGTTGTTGCAGAAGTCCTAACCGAGGAGGGTATCGTGGACGCGAAGCAGATGCGCAGGCTGGTAATGGCTGATACTGAAGTAGTGTTGAAGAGAAGGGGTCATCAGACCGAAGGTCCGATCGGGATGTCCGGTTGGATCAAGGGGAGGCACTGGAAAGTGGCGATCCCCACTAAAACGGTTCGTTTCCATGTGCGGCGGATACTCGTTTTGACGAGTGAGAATACCGCAGCCTAAAAAGCGAGCTGGGAGGACCATAGGCCCCGGCGGTGCGTTTCGTACTGCTGGGGCCTGGTTTTTTTCTAGGCTTGATTTTTTTGGAGAAATTGTATAAATTAAGTAAGTGATTTTTTATAAAATTTAGGAGAGATGGCTGAGTGGACGAAAGCGCACGATTGGAGTTCGTGTATGCCGCAAGGTATCCAGGGTTCGAATCCCTGTCTCTCCGCCTAACGGGGTATACCTCGAACAGTAACAAGTGCCCAAGAGGCATAAAAAAAGTAGAGACGCGATTAATCGCGTCTCTACTTTTTTATCTATTTTATTTTTTCCGTCCGCGTATGAAATAAATGTCGTCTCTGATAAGAGGGGTGAATACATATAGTAAATATGGTATAATATTAGACATAGTAATCATTATTCATGAAAAATATGAAAAAAAATATAAAAGGATTTATCACTACGCTTTTACTGTTTATTTTCTTGCTCGTTATTTTTTCTTCAATACAAATTTCAAATATGCGTGAATACACACGCAGTGATGCTGGAGACTACATTACATATCCCAGAGATGTTTTATTGTCAAATTTTGATAAGTTATTTTCTTTTCTCTGGATAATTACTTTTCCCTTACTTATTGTATTTATTACATACACCTTTTATCTAGGAGCTGCTAGTTTTTATAAAAAATATTCAGAAAAATTATTCATAAATAGAATAATATTTATAATTTTTTCTTTTCTATTATATTGCTTTAGTTTTTATGCCTTAGCTACTACTCAATTTGGTGCCTCATTTATACTAGAACCATTTTATGGAACGAAAATATACTATGGTGGATACGATAATATTAAAAATTCATTAAATTATCAAATTAATAAAACGAATAACCCAGAAAAGATACAGAAATTAGAAAAACGAAAAAAACAAATCTTATCGCAAGAGAAGGATGAAGAAATATTTACGGAGGATGAGCAAGAAAAAAGATTAATGAGTAATTAAAATAATATATCAAATAATATAGGCTAACTGATTTATAAAAATTTATAAAATGGCAAATCCAAAATATTCTGATTCAAAAGAAAAATTAATTGAAGTCCTTAAAGGTACCTCTGGCAGTGGGTCTCAAAGTTACGATATAGCAAAAGCAATCTTAGACGTTAAAATACAAGAAGACCACATCAAAGAAACCAAAAAATTAACATTTGCTACTTGGTGTTTAGTATTTACAACAATAACCCTAGTATTAGCAACGATAATTTTGGCAATTATTACTTATTATACAATTTAATAATTTTATTTTTATTCATTCAAATTGCTTCATGGAAAATATTAAAAAAAGATTACATGCCTCTGAAATATTAAAACAACATAAAAAAGACGAAGATGCTCTAATCTTATTATTAGTAGCTGTGGCTGGAATTTCGAGAAAACTATATCCATCATCTGAACATAATGATTCAGATGCCTTTCCATGGACACTTGCCAGATTAGTAAGACCGTACACAAATATTCATGTAAAAACAAACCTATGGCCGTTATTAGGTATTGGTATATCTTATGAAGGAAAAACTCAAGCTTTAGAAAAAGTTATCTACAAGGCGTTTAGATGTAATTTGATTCATGAGGCGGAGCTTTCTGCTGATAGTCAAATTATTCCAGGTAATAGATTAACGCTAGTAGTGAACACTCCTGATGGTAAAGCAATCACTTTAACCAAAAGATGGTTTGAGGTCCTTGAAGAGGCTGTAAAAAAATATGTAAATGAAGGTATTATTAGTGAAGGTTAAGAAAAATTTGAATTCAAATAATTTTTATAATAGTTTATACACAGGGGTAACTCAATAATCTTAAAAAATCTGTTCAAAGTGACGTCCCGTTGAGCCCGCATAAATAAAAACCCCTGTAAAATTACAGAGGTTTTTAAATTGAAATAATTTAGTTCTATTCTTCTATAACTTCAAAAGAAACATAAGTAATTTCACTAGCATCTGTGCCATCATCATCATTTAGACG